>DASRHH010000086.1:0-4396 GCA_035650635.1 Dehalococcoidia bacterium
CCATTACTGGCCCGCTGGCGGGATGTCGCTTCCGGACTCCTTGGATGCGCTGCGACGCTGTATCGAGCGACACAGCATCGGTGCCCTGTTCGTTGACCACACAGCCGTCGCGTGTGGTGGCGAACCCGAGAAAGCAGATACTGCGACGCGCTACTTCCGGGCGGTCAGCAAACTGGGGTTGCCAGCCGTGTCCATTGCTCACATTACCGGCGAGGGCGAGAAGGAACCCGGTCAGATCCTGCGGCCGTTCGGTTCCGTCTTCTGGAGCAACGAGGCACGTCGTACGTGGTTCGTACGAAAAGCGACCCAAGATGATGGCGCCACGTTAGCGGAGGTCGGCTTCTTCCGGCGCAAAGTGAACGACGGCCCGGCACCACCTGACTTCGGCGTGCATGTGGCGTTCGAGGATCCAGCAGGCCCCATCCGCGTCTCCCGCGGTGACATTCGCGAAAGTGCTGAGCTGTTCTCTGGCCGACGCCTCGACCAGCAAATCTACGACGTCCTTACCAGCGGGATGCGACCAAGTGAGATAGCGGCCGTCCTACCCGGCCAGCACAAGCCCGAAGTCATCAGCGAAACGATGCGCCGCAACAAGCGGCTGTTCGACTGCGCGGAGCTCGGCGGAGGCCGCGGCAAGGAGTCGTTATGGATCCGCGCCTCCTAAACCCCAACAGCCGTTGGGGGTATGCCGGGTTTGTTGGGGTTTCCCTTGGGGGTTTAGCGGGAACCTACCGATGGGGTTCCCTAAACCCCCTTCTACAGGGTCTTTCTATAGGTGTTGGGGTATTGGGGGTTTATGCCGTTGAGGCCTAACGCCGCCGAGTTCCTCCGACCAACGCCGTACGCGTGTTGGAACTAAGGTCGCGTGGACCTCTGGGAGGAACTCCAGGCAAAAGACGCCGAGTTGGCGATGTTGGCGGCCATTCAGGCACGGCTGGCGGACGAGCAGCGACGGTGTGGTGCCCGCAAGCGCAACGGCCAGCGCTGCCGGGTGATTCCGCCAGAGGGCCGGCGGCACTGCCCACGCCATGACACTGGTCCGCGCACGGCGGAGGGCAAGCAGCGCATCCGGGAGGCGCAGTGGAAGCGATGGGCAGCCTGGCGAGCAGCCCGACGGATCACCATTTCCGGGGAGCAGTAGACGATTCATTTGCTGCTGCGGCCCGCTGCGAGGCCCTATCCGAGCGTGGACCACGCCGAAATCGGCCGAACCAGCGCGGCGTTGTAGCAGTGGGTGTAGCAGTCGCCATAGGCGGGGGCCTCATAGGGTCGTGCTCGGCAGGCTGGTACGAAGCTGCTGGCACGCTGCGTAGGAGCGGCAACAGGGGGGCCTGCCAGCCCTCCACCCCCTCCCACCGCGAAGCGCGTAGGCCACCCCGAGAAAAAATTGCCTGCGGCCCGTGCGCGAACTTGCGCGGCGGACGGACGCTGGGTACGTGATCCCGTGGCAACAACAGCGGTTAGGTGGCGACAAAGGCAAATGGAACTCGCCGATGGCGCACATGGGCGAGCCCACCGGGCATCGACTGCTGGCGATCGCCATCCTGGCCCAGGGGCTCGATGATATCTGCCCTCGGACCAGGCCTATGTCTCTGCACCGCCAGCGCCTCACTGGCCACTTGCCCCAACGGGCCGAAGAGGCCTGGGCGTGGGCCTGCAGTGAGGAAGCCGCGGCGGCCTGCGAACGGGCTGGCGTGGGGTTGGCGATGTTCAGAGCCGAGGCCCGCGAACGGTTGGCCAGGCTGGGCTACGAGCCCGCCAGGCCCCTGACGAGGGTGGCCTGATGCCTGAGCCGAAGCCCGCTGCGGTGGCGCCGCTCGAAGGCCGCGTGCCCGACTTCATGGTGGACCCTTTCTTGAGCTGGAACCTCGACCTGATCGCGCTGCTTCGGGATGGGGACAGCGCCATGCCCGTCGAGAACGGGCTGGGCGTCACGTGCCATGCCAGCCATCACGTGCTGCCGCTCGATGTTGTGGCCCCGCGCCTGGCGGCTGGCGGGCTCATCCATCCCAGCGTTGGCCTGGGTGGTAAGCGATGGCCGACCTCCTAGATCCCTCCGGCGATACCCGTACCGACGGAACCGACGTCAGCAAGCCGCCTGACGGCGCGCAGTACATCCCGACATGGGCGCTGGACCAGGAACGCCAGCAGGATGAAGCCGACCAGTGGGCGCAGGACCAGCGGGGCGTGCTGGCCGACAAATGGGAGCAGGTGTGGGGTAACAGCCTGGCGAATGCGTGGACCGCATTCCGGGCCTCGCCTGGCTCGCAGATTCCGATGCTGACCATCGAGCCCGATAGCGGGCCTGCCCCGGCGCAGTACCCGGACGAGAGCACGGTCAACACGCCAGTCCCGGAGGCACCGCAGGCCAACGGCACGGACCTGATCCATACGATTTTCGACCGATTGGGCGGGCTGGCGAATCAACTCGCCGGTTCGGGAGCCGCGAACGTGGCTGGGAAGCTGCTGGGCGCCGGAGAAGGACCCGCGCCGGGCTTGCCACCCGAGATTCACCCAGAAGATACGGGCCTGACCCAGGAGCAGGTGGCCCAGGCCGCCGAGGGGACGCCAGGCGAGAACCTCGTTGCCCACTATCCGGAGCTGGAGAAGGCGGGACAGGCGATCGCCAATGCGGGCCTGATGGCTCCCGGCATCGCTGGACAGGTAGCAGAAGGCGTCGGTCTAGCGAAGGGGGCTATCAGTGACGCCCGACTGGCGCAGGGGCTGGGGAGGATTGACATCAGCATGGCGGGGGCGGCGGAGGATGCCTTCGACGCCAGCCACCCGCTGATTCAGAAGGCCGCTGAGGTGACGGGCGAGAACCCGCAGAAGCTGGCGGACGTGCTGTCGGACCCGTCGCAGTTGGGCCGCATCGTCCGCACCCGGAACGCGGCGCGGGACTTGACGCCCACGCAGCAGGTGGCCCGCACGGTGTATCGAGCATCCAAGGACGCGCAGGTGGCCGAGGCGGCCGCGAGCGACACCGGAGAGGCCGCGCAGGCGGTGGTCCAGGCGGCGCCGGTTCACAACCCGGACCCGCAGCTGATGGACCTGCTGCAGCAGAGCATCGACCAGGCGAAAGCCGCCAAGGGCGAGGTGCCGCCTGTGCAGCCGCTACTGCCCGAGCAGCAGGAGTTGCTGACGGCGGTAGGTGAGCTACCGCCTGCACCAGCAGACGCCGTGGTGCGTGATGCCGCCAGGACCGCGCTGGGCGAAGGCGTGCCGACCTACGAGCCCGACTTTCGGGGGCGTATGCAGGAAGTGCAACCGGCCCGGCCCATGCCCCCTGGCGAGCCACCAGCCGCCACGCCGGATGCTGCGTTCGAGCCAACGGCGGGCAGTGCTGGACGGCTCACGTCCGGTGGCGGACAGCCGCCGCAGGGCATCGACTACGGCCTGAAGCCGGGCCAGACGCCGGGCGGCGCGCCGCCTCCCAGCGGGCCATCCGCTGCCGCTTCCTTTGCGCGTGGCTCACTGCCGGGCCTGCTCAGCGGCTCAGCGGCGGCCGGGACGGTGTGGACCCAGGACCAGGACGATGCGCTGTGGCGGCGGGCGCTGCTCACGGCGCTGGCCTTCAAGGCCGGTTCAGCCATTCCGTACGGGGTACTCGGCGGCGAGCGGGCCACGATGGGCAGCCGCTTCTTCCAGGGTTTCGCCAACAACCTGCTGGGGCCGAATGTGGCGGGCCTCAAAGGGCTGACGGATATCGGCTCGCTGGTGACGGACCCGGCGTTCAACTTCGTGCGTTCGATGGTTCGCGGCAACGGGCTGCAGTCGTCGGCCTCTGAGGGCCTGGCCTATTACGGCTCGCTGCTCCACGGCAACGGCATACGCGACGGCCTGGCTGCCGCAGCCGAGGCGCTGAACCCGCTGGTGGCGGCGACCGGCAAGACCGGACAGGTGGCCGGGAAGGCCAGCCTATCGGAGGCGGCCAGCACCAACAACCTGCGGACCATCAACGGCATGTTGAAATTCTGGGAGCCGATCATGGCTCGAGCGGAGCAGGCGGGCATGAACGCCACGTCTGCCGCCGCGACAGGCGTGGAGCGCACCCACCCGCAGTTCATTCCTGGCGACGTAGGCCGGGTGACCGACACCGCCATGCAGCGTGCCCACGCCGGCATGATGATGGGCGAACCCGAAGGCGTGGTGGGCCGCATGCTGCTGCCGGTGTTCAAGGGCATCCAGCAGATGGGCAGTGCCGGCAAGTTCGTGGAGCCGTTCGCCAACATTCCGGCCAACCTGATCGACCGGGGCGTATCCTCGACGCCGCTGATCGGGCTGCTGAACGGCATCGGGGCCAAGTCGCCAGACGCCGTAATAGCCCGCCAGGTGCTGGGCGCGACCACGGCCATGCTGACGCGCGGGCTGTTCCAGACGACGGGCGCGGGGCCAT
>DASRHH010000087.1:0-2620 GCA_035650635.1 Dehalococcoidia bacterium
TGGAATCGTTGTGGTGCTGGCCTCGCTTCGGCATTATCTCCGCCCCCTCTCTTTATATTGTACGCCTGGCAGACAAGCGGCAGCGCGGCGTTATGGTGAAGGGGTGCTGGCGATGGACGAGCATTGCCTCTTGGGGGGCCCGGTGGGAGTCGAACCCACAACCTTGGGATTAAAAGTCCCCTGCTCTGCCATTGAGCTACGGGCCCGCGGCGCCGTTACCCATTGTCTGGCAGGCAGGGCAGTCTGGCAACGCTCAGACGGGCGCTAGAGGCTCGTATGGGCCAGTCGGCAGCTCCACCTGGATCGGGTCGTTGGGGTGGACCTCGCCGCCCTCAACGACGATCGCCATGATGCCCGCCTTGCGCACCAGGTTGCCATCTTCGTCTTTAGAGATGCAGGCGTTCAGCAAGCCATCCTGGATGCCGTTTAACTGGCGACAGGGGTCGCGCAGGCCCGTGATCTCGATGACGGCGGCCGGGCCCAAGCGCAGGCGCGTACCGCGGGGCAGGCCCAGCAGGTCGAGGCCGCGAGTAGTGACATTCTCGCCCATCTGTCCGGGCGCTACGTCGAAGCCGCCGGCCCGCAGCTCGTCGTGCAGCTCGGCGTGGATCAAGTGCACCTGGCGCAAGTTCGGCGCCGCTGGGTTCTGTTTCTTGGGATGGAGGTGCTGGACGGTCTTGCCCAGGTGGGCATCACCCTCGACGCCGAGGCCAGCCAGCAGCCGGATCACCGATTGATTGTCCTTCGCGACAGTGTGCGCCGGGCTGACGCTGACGGCTTCCACCCGACCTTCCATTGCTGTCATGTCCACTCCTCCGCGGATGGTACCTCCGCCAGCTGGCCCCAGGAGCTTGCTTTTTGAGGCCGCACGCGGATCAGCGGCCGTCCCTCCAGCGCCATTTCGCGGTACCGCGGATACTTTTGGCGCAGCTCCTTCAGGACCTTGCCGGCCGCTGCGTCCGCCTCTAGCATCTCCGCCTGCCCTTCAATCAGCACCCAGGCCAGCTCGTCCCAGTCTTCGCTATACCGGTTAAAGAGCAGCGTCACGGCCGGGTTGGAGCGGATGTTGCGCACACGCCGCAGGTCCAGGGTCCGCTTGGGCTTCTCGTCGATCGGTATGTAGAAGTCGCCCCTCAGCCAGACGTAGCAGACCGGCATGGCGTGCGGCTTGGCCCGCGGATTGGCCGTGGCCAACAGCGCGATCCGTTGCCGCTCGATGAAGGCTGCCTCCGTCTCCGTTATCCAATCGGCCTGCTCAAGCATCGCTACTGACCAAGAGAGACGCTATGGTTGGGCGCCAGGCCGAAGTCTTCGAGCGGCCAGTAGGAGAGCAGCGTTTTGCCGATGATGTTCACTTCAGCTATGAAGCCGAAGGAGCGCGAATCGGAGCTGTTCTGACGGTTATCGCCCAGGACGAAGTAGTGGCCCGGCGGTACCGTCCAGGGGCCGCAACTCACGATAGCGGTGCCGCAGGTGGTGCGACCCTGGATGTACGGCTCGAAGAGCGGCTTCTCGTTGACGAACACCTGGCCGGTGGCGATGTCGATCCGCACGACGTCACCAGGCAGACCGATGATGCGCTTGATGAAGTCGCGGCCGGGCGCGTAGTTCTCCGGGGCGCGAAAGACTATCACGTCGCCTCGTTGTGGCGTACCGAAGAGATGGTGCACCGGCTGATTCCCGGCGTCGTAGAGCGGCACCCAATCGAACATCGACGTATCGACTGTCGCGTAGGCGAGCTTGTTGACGATGAGGTACTGGGCGCTCTGCAGGCTGGGTAGCATGCTCACGCCCTCCACGCGAAAATTCTGGAAGGAGGCGCGCACGGCAAAAAAGATAAGCGCCGCCAGGAGCAGCGTCTCCAGCAGCTCCCGGATGGCCGTGACGGCGAAGAGTTCCCGACCGCCCGGGATGCGTTCTGGTGTGTAGGCCCAGGGTGCGGGATCGCGACGCAGCTGATCGGGGTCCAGGCGATCGAATGATAGCGGGTTAGCCGGGCTGTACCAAACCGGCGAGTACGTCTCAAGCTCATCTGGCTCTTCAGGAGGCGGCGGAGGCGTGATCTCAGCCGCCTGTCGGTCATCGAATGGATTGTTTCCCTTCATTCAGGTAGCCGCGGCGCTGATAAGGGCCCGCGTTCTCCCATTATAGGCAGAAGGCGCCGCTAACCGCTTCAGGTCTGAGGCCGTCTGCTAAAATGGCCGGGACCCGCCGAGATGACCGAGACCGAAGGCCAGCTGATCGACCGCGCCCGCAGCGGCGATCTCAACGCCTTCAATCGGCTGGTCGAAGCGCACCAGGCGAGCGTCTACAACCTCTGCCTGCGGCTCCTGGCCTCGCCGCAGGCCGCCGAGGACGCCACACAAGAGGCCTTCGTCGCGGCCTACCGAGCGCTGAGTCGCTTTCGGGGCCAGAGCTTCCGCGCCTGGCTCTACCGCATCGCCAGCAACGCCTGCTACGACGAGCTGCGTCGCGCCCGCACCCGGCGCACCAGGTCGCTGGAGGCCGCGCGCTCGGAGGAAGCGATCCCGATCGACCCGCCGGACCCGGAGGCAGGACCGGCGGAGCGCCTCGAGGCGAAGGAGCTGGCCGCGCATCTGCAAGCGGTGCTCAACCAGCT
>DASRHH010000088.1:0-4054 GCA_035650635.1 Dehalococcoidia bacterium
CTGCGAGTGCCGCCGCCCGATACGCTCCTGCACCATCTCGGGTAGCTCCTCCTCGCTCAGGAGGCCGGCCCGTATGGCGTCCGCGATGTCATGGTTGAGGTAGGCGACGGCGTCCGCCAGCTTCGTGACCTGTCCCTCCAGCGTGGCTGGCACGCCGAACCCTTCCGCCAGGATGTCCTCCCGTACCTTGGAGCTGTTGACGATGCCATCGCGCGACTCCCAGGTCAGGTTGAGTCCCTGGCCACCCTTCTCCAGCTTGTCGACAACGCGCAGGCTCTGCAGCGCGTGGCGGAAGCCCTCCGGCGCCAGCTCCGCCAGCGCCTCCTCGCCGGCATGCCCGAACGGCGGGTGGCCGATGTCGTGCGCCAGCGCGACCGTCTCGGCGAGATCCTCGTTGAGATTGAGCGCCCGCGCGATCGTACGCGCTACCTGTGCCACCTCCAGCGTGTGCGTGAGCCGCGTGACGTAGTGATCGCCGACCGGGGCAATGAAGACCTGCGTTTTGTGCTTGAGCCGCCGGAACGCCTTGCTGTGGATGATGCGGTCGCGGTCGCGCTGGAACTCTGTCCGCAGCAGCAGCGGGCTCTCTTCAGGTCGCTCGCGGCCGCGCGTCTCGAAACTGCGAGCAGCGTACGGCGAAAGCTGTCTTTCGCGCTCCTCTAGACGGTGTCGGACAGAATCGAAGGGGGTCATGGGCTGCTGGCGCACATCCTAGCAGACCGGCCAGCGGCTGTGTAAGGCGTCGCCGGCGCTATTCGACGGTGACGGTCTTGGCGAGGTTGCGCGGCTGGTCGACATCGCAGCCGCGGCGTAAGGCGATGTAGTAGGCGAAAAACTGCAGCGGGATGACGCTGAGCACGGGCGTCAACAGCGGCGACGACTCCGGCAGGTAGAGCACCTGGTCCGCCTTCTCCGTCAGCTGGCTATCGCCCTGGGTGGTGAGCGCGATGACGGTGCCCTGACGAGCCTTCACCTGCTCGATGTTGCTCATCATCTTGTCGTACATCTCGTCGTGCGGGGCCAGCGCCACGACTGGCATCTCGCTGTCGATGAGGGCGATGGGGCCGTGCTTCATCTCGCCGGCGGGATAGCCTTCCGCGTGGATGTAACTGACCTCCTTTAGCTTCAGCGCTCCCTCCAGCGCAATCGGGTACTGGAGGCCGCGGCCCAGGTAGAGGAAGTTGTTGTAGCGGGAGAATCGTCGCGCCAGGTCCTCATACAGCGAGGCCGACTTCGTGACCTCTCCCATCAGGTAGGGCAGGTGCGCCAGCGGCTCCAGCAAGCGTTGCAACTCACTCTTGTTGATGCGGCCGCGCTGCTGCCCCAGGTAGCAGGCCAGCAGGTAGAGGGCGACCAGCGATGCGGTGAACGTCTTGGTGCTGCAAACGCCGATCTCCAGGCCGCAGCGCGTGTAGACAACGCCGTCCGCCAGCCGGCTGGCCTGGCTGCCGGCCACGTTGCAGATCGCGATCTGCGGCACCTCCTTGCCACGCGCCGCGTCCATGGCGGCCAGCGTATCGACCGTCTCGCCGGACTGGCTGACCGAGACCAGCAGCGTCTCCGGCCCAATGGCCGGCTCGCGATAGCGGAACTCTGAGGCGTTGTCGAAGTCAGCGGAGATGCCGGCGATACGCTCCATGTACTGTCGCCCGACCATCGCCGCATGCAAGCTGGTGCCCATGCCCAACAGAACGACGCGCTGGACGCGCCTCAGCTGCTCCTGAGTGAGCGGCAGGTCTGCCAGCTCGATAGCGCCGGTCTCAAAGTTCACGCGACCGCGGATGCTGTCCATAATGACTTCCGGTTGCTCCATGGTCTCCTTGAGCATGAAGTGTTTGTAGCTGCCTTTGGCGGCGGAGACCGGGTCGTAGGAGAGGTGCGAGGTATCCCGCTTGAGCTCCTTGCCTTCCCCGTTGAAGAAGGAAGCAGTGCCGGCGCCCAGTTCGCTGACTTCGCTATCGTCCAGGAAGACGACACGCTGCGTATGCGGCAGCAGTGCGGGCAGGTCGCTGGCGACGAACGTCTCGCCGTCACCGAAGCCGATGACGACGCCGCCGGCGTTGCCAACGCGCGCCGCGATCAGCCGGTCCGGGTCCGACTTCGACATCACGACCAGCGCGTGAGCGCCGCTCAGCCGCGCGATGGCCTTTTGCACGGCCTCCCGCAGTGGAAGCCCATTGCTGACGTAGCCCTCGACCAGGTGGGGGATGACCTCGGTGTCGGTCTCAGAGACGAAGCGGTGGCCCTGCGAAGCGAGATCCTCTCTGAGTGAGCGATAGTTTTCGACGATGCCGTTGTGAATAACGACGATGTCGCCGCTGCAGTCGGTGTGCGGATGGGCGTTGATGTCGGTCGCACCGCCATGGGTCGCCCAACGCGTGTGGCCGATGCCGATGTTGCCGCTGGGCCACGACCCCTGCAGGCTTTCGGTAAGCGTCTTGAGCTTGCCGGCGCCCTTGCGGATGTGCAGGCCGCCGTTGCTCTCAACAACGGCAATGCCGGCGCTATCGTAGCCGCGGTACTCCAGTCGCTGCAGTCCCTCCAACAGGATTGGGACAGCCTCTCGTCCGCCTACGTAACCGATAATGCCGCACATGTTTATAGGCCCAGCTTACACCTGTAAAACGTGGTGCCCGGCGCACGGTTATGGGCGCGAATCACTGCACGGGCTCAGCGGCCGCGCTCGGGACTGTGTCGGCGTAGGCGCCACGATAGTCGCGCGGCAGCAACTCCGCTATGTGTGCCATAATTTCGCGCGTGCCCTGCTCCACTTCCTCGCGGCGGATACGTTCTGATTGTGGCAGCCGGAACGGCCTGCCGTAGACGAGACGTATGGACGGCTGGTCGCGGCGCAGCCAATGGAAGAAGGAGTGCGGCAGGGTCACGGCTTCCGTGCCGGAAAGCGCGACCGGCAGGACCGGGACGCCGGTTCTCAATGCGATCAGAGCAGTACCGGGTTCGGCCGTCTTCATTCCCGGCTGTCGGCTGCGTGTGCCCTCCGGGAACATGCCCAGCACCAGGCCCTTCCGCAGCGCCTGCTCCGACTGTCGCAGTGCCGTGAGGTCGGCGGCGCCACGGCGCACGGGAACGCAGCCGTAGAAACGGTAACAGAGCCCGACGACAGGGATATCGAACAGCTCCTTCTTCGCCATCCAGGCGATGCGCCGTGGCGTCTTCACGCAGAGGATTGGCGGGTCGGCGACTGAGACGTGGTTGCTGGCCATGATCAGCGGGCCCTTGCGCGGGATGTTCTCCAGCCCCTCGATTTGCAGCTTAAGGTTGATTCCTACGAGCAGGGCCGCCCAGGTGTGCAGGTTGGCTCCGTACCAGGCCGCGACCCCCAGGTCAGCAAAGTCTGGCACGGACCAGCTCCAGGACCTTATCGATGACCTGCTCCAGGGTGAGGTCGTCCGTGTTGATGATGACGGCATCCGGCGCCGGAATAAGCGGCGAGGTAGCCCGCTCCGTATCGATGCGATCGCGCCGGCTCAGCTCCGTTTTCACCTGCTCGAAATCGACTTTGCGGCCCAGCGATTGCATTTCCAGGAAACGGCGCCGGGCGCGCTCTTCCACCGACGCCTCCAGGTAGATCTTCAGCGGCGCGTCCGGCAGGACGACAGTGCCGATATCGCGGCCGGCCATAACAACCGACTGCTTCGAAGCGATTTCGCGCTGAATCCGCACCAGAGCATGACGCACGCCCGGGATTCGTGATACCAGCGAGACGGCCGACTCAACTTCGCGCAGACGCAGCTGATCCGTGACGTCCTGACCGTTGAGGCTGACGGAACACGACTCGATGGAGCCGGCAGGCGGCGGCCCGATATCGATTTGCAGTGAGTGGGCAAGCTCCACCAGAGCTTCCTCGTCGCGCAGGTCGACGCCTTCTTGCAGGGCCGCGAAGGTAACCGCACGGTACATGGCGCCGGTGTCCAGGAAGAGGTAGCCCAGTCGCTGGGCCACACCCCGGCCTACCGTGCTCTTGCCGGCGGCGCTGGGGCCGTCTATAGCGATGTTGCCCTTGCCGGCGCCTGTGGTCTGTTTATGGCGGGGG
>DASRHH010000089.1:0-16809 GCA_035650635.1 Dehalococcoidia bacterium
GCACCAACTCGGCGATCTTGCCATCGCGGATCATGTAGGCCTCGCCGGCGGAGAAGGTGAACATCTCCATGCTGGTGGTGCCGCCGTACCAGTTGCAGGCGTAGACGCCCTCCTTGATGTCGCCGATGATCTGCTCGAACGTCAGGTCGCCCGGCTCGATGAAGGTGTTGGTCATGCGCACGATCGGCGGGAAGCGGTAATCGATGGCCCGCGCGTTGCCCGAGGCGGATTCGCCGAGGATGGCCGCCGTCTCGCGGGAGTGCAGCCGGCCCACCAGGATGCCCTCGCGGATGAGGTCGGTGCGTTTAGCGGCGGCGCCCTCGTCGTCGTAGCGAAAGCTGCCGCGCAGCCCCGGCACGGCGGCGCCATCGACAATGTTGAGGATGGGCTGGCCGAACTGCCGGCCCAGCACCATCAGCTGCTTCAGCTGCTCGTTCTCGTAGATGTGGTCCGCCTCAGAGAGGTGGCCGAACGCCTCGTGGCAGAAGACGCCCGCCAGGATCGGGTCGAGGACGACCGGGTAGGTGCCGCCCTTAACGTAAGGGGCATCGAGCAACTGCACCGCCTTCTGCGCGATGTTTCGCACCTGGTCGTGCATCGTCTCGACGTAGGCGTAGTCGTTGAGGGCGCCCAGGCTCATGCTGGCCTGCTGGACGTCCCCGTCCTGGCGGGCGGTCGCCGCGACGCGGGAGACGACGTCGATGCGCTCCTGCTCGATGTAGGAGCCCTCGCTGCTGGCGAAGATCACCCTCTTGTGCGAGTCGGAGTAGACGATGTTGGAGGTCGTGATGCGCGGCGTCGCCCAGACGATGTCGTTGTACTCGTCCAGCAGCTTCTTCTTGTCAGCGAGCGAGACGCTGCGCGGGTCCTTGCGGCCGATCTCCAGCGGCACGACATCGACGACGGGCGCGATTTCCGCCAGGCGGCTCTCCTCCGAGCCGACGAGCCGCGCCTGTGCCACGGCCTGCACGACACGGCTGCGCAGGTCCGCTGGATCGTTGAAGCTGACAAAGCCCCAGCCGCCCCGATAGAGTGCCCGCGCGTTGCCGCCGAAGCTGCGCCCGCGGCCGATCTCCTCCAGCTCGCGCCCGCGGTAGATGATGCGGTTGCTGGCCGTATCGTCGATGCGGACCTCGACGTAATCGGCGTCGTGCCCCTTGAGGGCGGCCTCGATTTGACCGCGCAGGTCGTTGTCTTCCACGGAACGCTCCTATCGGCTAGGCGGTGACGCGCCGCCGGCCGCCGCCATCGCCCAGCTTGGGCTCCGTGCGGCGCAGCAGGCGCAGGATGTTCTGCCGGTGCCTGATTACGACCATCAGGCTGACGATGACGCCGAAGATCGCCTTCGAATACGGTTCGACATCGGCGATGGCCAGCGCGAGGAGTACCGCGGCGCCCAGCGGTATCGTGATCAGCGACATCAGGGACATGTAGCGGAATGCCAGCAAGATGAAGATAGCGATCGGCACCAGCGACAGGGCCATCGGGAAGGTCAGCGCAGCGTAGACGCCCATCGCGGTCGCCACGCCGCGGCCGCCGCGGAAGCCGATGTAAAGGGGAAAGTCGTGGCCCAGCACAACAGCGATGCCGGCCGCCACCTGTACGTTGTGGTCCTCGGTCAGGTACCAGACCGCCAGCACCGGCAGCCAGCCTTTGAGGAGATCCAGCACCAGCACCAGCAGGAAGGCGCCCTTGCCCATGGTGCGGAGTACGTTGGTGGCGCCGGTGGCGCCGCTGCCGTACTCCCGTACGTCAATGCCCTGGTAGAAGCGGCCAACCAGGTAGCCGATAGGGATGCTGCCGATTAGATAGCAGCAGACGGCGGCCAGGATGTATTCCAAGATGTCTCAGTCCTCTGAGCGGCCCCGGAAGACCAGTCGGATAGCGGTGCCCTCAAAGCCGAACTGCTTGCGAATCACGTTCTCCAGATAGCGATGGTACGAGAAGTGTAGCAGAGTTGGGTCATTCACGAAAAACACGAAGGTCGGCGGCCGCACCTCTGCCTGAGTGACGTAGAGGAGCTTGAAGCGGCGTTTTCCCTTGCCGGGTGGCTGATGCGCCACGACCGCCTGTCGCATCAAAAGGTTCAGCTCGTGCGTGGGCACACGCTGGCCGCGCACCTCGCCGATCTCCAGCGCCAGGTCCAGCATGCCGCTCAGGTTGAAGCGCTTTTCCGCGGAGACGATGACCAGCGGCGCCCAGGGCAGAAACGGTACCCGGTTCAGCACCTTCCGACTGAACTCCTCCGGCTCCGTGTCTGACTCCTCCAGCAGGTCCCACTTGTTGGCGACGATGATGAGGCCTTTGTGTTCCTCCAACGCGAGCCCGGCGATGTGCGTGTCCTGGGCCATCAGCCCGGCCGAGGCGTCGATCACCAGCAAGACCACCTCGGCGCGGCGCACAGCCTGGCGGGCGCGCATGACACTGTAGCGCTCGATGCCGGTGCCGACCTTGCCGGGCCGCCGGATGCCTGCCGTATCGATGAAGACCAGCTGATGCCCCTCGTATTCGAACGGGGTGTCGATGGCGTCGCGCGTCGTGCCCGGCACCTCGCTGACGATAACCCGCTGCTCGCCGAGGATGGCGTTGAGCAGCGAGGACTTGCCGACGTTGGGCCGCCCGACGATAGCCAGCGCAAGCGCGTCCGGAGGCGCCTCCGCCTCGCGGGCCGCGGGCAGCAACTCCTCCAGCCGGTCCTGCACCTCCTCCAGGCCGCGACCATGGTAGGCGCTGATCGGCAGCGGCTCTCCCAGGCCGAGCTCGTAGAACTGCACGGCCATCTCCGCCCGCGACTGGTTATCGGCCTTGTTGGCCAGCAGCAGCACCGGCTTGGCGCTGCGGCGTAGCATCTCGGCTATCTCCCCATCGGTCGCAGTCGCGCCCTCCACGGCATCGACCAGGAAAAGGACGACATCGGCTTCGGCCAGCGCAACCTCCACCTGGCTGCGGATCTGCTGGCTGTAGCTGTTCTCGCCCGTCGGCTCCAGTCCGCCGGTATCGATCAACGTGAACGCGGCCAGGCCCCACTCGACCTCGCCGTAGAGGCGATCGCGCGTGGTGCCCGGTATGTCCTCGACGATCGCCTTGCGAGAGCGCAGCAGCCGGTTGAAGAGCGTCGACTTGCCGACGTTCGGCCGGCCGACGATGGCGATAACCGGCCGCCGGAGCTCCGTCCCGACGCCGCTGCCAAGTCCTGAATCGCTCGCCATCTTCGCCCTACGATTGCTGGATCGTGACGTCCAGCTGCGCCGGGCTTACGCCGATGAGCTGGGTGCCCGACGGCGGCACAACATCTATGCTGACGGTATGCGCACCCGCGCCCAGGCCAGCCAGGTTGACGCTGACCTTGATGAGACGTATCTCCAGGGAGTTGAGCTGCGGCAGCGGGCCTTGCAGGGTGACAAGCACCGGCGGCAAGAATCCGCTCAGCTGCAGGCCGGAGCCGAGGTTGATGAACCCCGGCTCTATCGAGTAGCTGAGCTGTCCGGTGACAGGCTTGATCTCCACTCGCACCAGCACCTGGCCGCTGCCGGCGACGCTCGCGCCGGACGGGACCTCCAGCGGCACCATCTTCGCCACGGTATCGGCGAGACCGCTGATATCGACAGGCCCCGTCCGAATGAACGACAAGGCATTCAGCAGGTCATCCCGACCCAGTACGGTAACGGCGGGCGGACTTACGGTTACAGAAACGACGTTGTAGCCGGGCGCCGGACTGCCGGCCACTGATGGGCTGACGGGTAGCGAGAGGCTGAACTCCTGCTTGTCGACAGCGACGCTGACGTTGACCTCGCTGCGGTCGATGCTGACGCCCCGCACCAGCAGGCCCTTTTCGTCCCGCGCCTCTACAGCGAAGCGGGCATTGATGTCGGATGTCTCGCGCGAGAGGTCGATGGGCACGACGACAGAGTTCACCAGGTCAACCAGCCCCTGACGGCCGGAGACCAGGACAGAGGTCGGATCGGTGGTGACAGCACCGACGCTGTAGCCTCTTGGCGGGGCGCCGTTCAGCTGGACTGAGACGGGAACCGTTTTGCTGAACAGTGGCACGAGCAAGACGTCCAGCTCGGATGGGGAGGACTCCAGGACTCGCAGGCCGCCCCGAGAGGTCTTGGCGTCGACCTTGATCGGCACTTTGTGCGTGCCCTCCGAAAGGTTGCTCAGCACCACTGAGGCCTCGAAGTCGTCGGCGGTAAGCTCGTTCCACACATCCTGGCTGACCTCAACCCGGACTTTCACCGAGGGCAACTCGTCGCCGATGGCGAGTCCGCGCGGCACGTTGACGGCCTGTACGGGCACCTCCACGCCCGGCAAAGTGCCGCTGCGTGTGGGGCCCGCATCCGTTTCCGTGACGAATATCCAGAGCACAAAGGCCAGCCCCAGAGAGAGCGCGGCGATGCCAGCGTTGCCCTTGACCGACCCGAAGAGCAGGCCGCCCAGGGTGCGCAGGGACGCGATGATTTCCTGCAGGAAGCGCGGCAACAGCCTCATAGGCTACACCGACCGTCTAGCGTCGGAACCAGGATGGGCTTTCGGGCCGGATGCCGGCCTCCTCCAGCTCCGTCGGCGGCAGCAGCAAGCCGCGCAGGATAGCGCGCAGGCGCGGCCCGTCCAGGTGCGAGATCGTGCGCCCGTTGGCCGCGACGGAGATGCCGCCGGTCTCCTCCGAGACCACGACGGCGACGGCATCGGTGCGTTCGGACACGCCCAGCGCAGCACGGTGTCGCAGGCCCGGGTGCTCCCTGTCCTGCCTGTCGGACAGCGGCAGCGTGCAGCCGGCGGCCATCACGCGGTTCTCGCGGAGGATGACGGCGCCATCGTGCAGGGCGGAGCCCGTGTGGAAAATCGTCGTCAGCAGGCGCGCGGTCGGCACGGCGTCGATCTTGGTGCCGGTATCGATGTAGTCCTCCAGGCCGGTCTCCCGCTCGATGACGATGAGCGCGCCCTGGCGCATCTGCGACATCTCGAGGCAGGCGTCAGTGACAACGTCAACCACCTGGTCGTATAGAGGCCTTCCCGGGAAGCGCCAGCGGCCGGTGCGACCCAGGCGTTCCAGGAAGCGGCGGATTTCCGGCTGGAAGACGATGGGCACTGCGATGATCAGTGCCGGCAGCGAGTTCTGCAGGACAAAGCGCAGCACCGTCAGGTCCAGCACCTGCACCAGGATGACGGCCGCCACCACCATGATGGCGATGCCGCGCAGCAGGGACATGGCAGTCGTGTCCTTCAGCAGCAGCAAGGCCATATAGATGAGCACTGCCAGCGCCAGGATATCGACGGCACTGGCGGGATGTAGCCGGTCCAGGGCGTCGCGCAGGGAGTTCCAGGCCGCCACTAGAGCGCCTCCTCCGAAAGCAGCAGCGCCAGCACCGCTTTCTGTGCATGCAGACGGTTCTCCGCCTGGTCGAAGACGACCGACTGCGGCCCTTCGATGACCTCGTCGGTTATCTCTTCGCCGCGATGGGCCGGCAGGTCATGCATGACGATTGCGTCCGCGGCGGCCTTGGCCAGCAGCCCTGCGTTCACCTGATAGGCCGCGAACGCCTGGCGGCGCGCCTCGGCCTCAGCTTCCTGGCCCATGCTGGCCCAGACGTCGGTGTAGACGACGTCGGCGCCCTCGACGGCCTCGGCGGGGTCGGTCACCACCATGAGGCCGCCGCCGCTGGCCGTGACGTGCGGTTGGGCCGTCTTGAGCACCGCTACCGGCAGCCCGTAGCCCACCGGGCTGGCGATGCGGAAGTGCATGCCCGCCATGGCGGCGCCCAGACAGAGCGAGGCGGCGACGTTATTGCCGTCGCCGATGAAGGCAATCGTCCTGCCGGCAAGCTCCCCCTTCTTCTCGCGGATCGTCAGCAAGTCCGCCAGCGCCTGGCAGGGGTGCTCGTGATCGGAGAGGGCGTTGATGACCGGGACCTGCGCCGAGCGCGAGAGCTCCAGCACAGTCTCGTGCGCGAAGGTGCGCGCCGCTATGCAATCGACGTAGCGGCTGAGCGTCCGCGCAACGTCTGCTACGGGCTCGCGTTGGCCGAGACCGACCTCTTGCGGCGAGAGATAGAGAGTGTTGCCGCCAAGCTGTCGCATCGCTACTTCGAAGGAAACGCGGGTACGCAGGGAAGGTTTCTCGAAGAGCAGCGCCAGGGTCCGGCCGGCCAGTAGTTGCGTACGCTCGCCCTTGAGCTGCAGCGCCAGGTCCAGCAGCTGCGCCAACTCCTCCGGCGAGAGGTCGGAAATCGAGGTCAGGTGGCGCCCGAAAAGCGTATTCTTGCGCGTCGCAGTCATTGCGTATTCCAGTATAGCAAAGCTAATACGGCGGAATAGGGCCGGCTTATCTTGACGGCCTGACCACACAACGTTTATAGTCGCGTCAATTTTCCCCGAAAGTTGCGCGAATGACCGAGCTGATCGAGCGCTATCGCTGGCTGGTCGTCTGCGCGCTCGCGGCTCCCTTCCTCGTCGCCATCGGCTATCTCATCGCCGATCGCACCGCCGATTCGCAGCCGCTCGTTCTGGACCTCTCGCCAGCACAGGTACGCGTCTACGTCATCGGCGAGGTCGCGCGACCCGGGGTCTACACGCTACCTTCGGACGCGCGCTGGATCGACGCACTGGAGGCGGCGGGCGGCGCCACCGCCAACGCCGATCTCTTCCGCGTCAACCTGGCCCGGCATGCCCGGGACGAGGACCAGGTCATCGTGCCACGCCTGGGCGATTCCGGCGCCCCCGCGACTGCCAGCGGCAACAGCCGCCTGATCAACATCAACAGCGCCAGCGCCGCCGAGCTCGATACGCTGCCCGGCATCGGTGAGGTTCGTTCGCAGCGCATCGTCGAGTCGCGCACGACTCGCGGGGCCTTCGCTTCGACGCAAGAGCTGGTGAGCCGCGAGCTGGTGCCGCAGAGCGTTTACAACGACATCAAAGACCTGATCACGGTCGGGCCATGATCCTGGCCTACACGGCCTTCGCCTGGCTGCTGGGCATCGGCGCGGCGGCCGTTAGCGGCGGCAACGCCCTTGCCGTCCTTGGTGCAGCCACACTCTTGGCTGCGGCCGTCTTCATCACGAGGCCACAGCCCACGACGCTGGCCCTGCTGCCGCTGCTCTTCGCGCTCGTACTGCTGGCCGGCTGGCGCTACGACTCCACGCGTCCCTCCGATTCACCTACCGGCGTTGCCCTGCACAACGACGGCGACGCCTTGCGCCTGCGGGGCGTCGTCAGTGCCGAGCCGGACGAAAGCGGTCGCTCCCTGCGCTACCGGCTGGACGTGCGGCAGGTGCTGGCGCCGGATGCGGGCTGGCAACCGGAGTCCGGCAGCGTCCTCATGACGGCGGCTGCCTTCCCGCGCTACCAGTACGGAGACCTGCTGGAGGTGGAAGGCGAGCTGAAGACGCCACCCACGTTCGACGACTTCGACTACCGCGACTACCTGCAACAGCGTGGCATCGGCTCGCTAATGCCCTACCCGAAGATCCACCTCATGTCGCACGGGCACGGCAACCCCATCGAAGCGGCGCTGATCGACCTGCGCCAGCGCCTGGACAATGCCCTCAGCGACGTCCTGCCGCAGCCGCAGGCCGCGCTGGCCTCCGGCATCCTGGTCGGCCAGCGCGGCGCCATTCCAGCGGATTTGCGCGACGCCATGAACCAGACCGGCACCTCGCACCTGGTGGCAGTGTCCGGCCAAAACGTCTCCCTTCTGGCGGCGATGGTCATGGCGCTGCTAGCCTGGCTGATCGGGCGCAGGCCAGCCGCCTGGGCCGCCCTGGCGGCGATCATCGGCTACGCGATGCTGGTGGGAGGCCAGCCGCCGGTTCTGCGGGCGGCAATCATGGGCGGCATCTGGGTTCTGGGGACGATTGCCGGACGGCCCTCCGGAGCAAGTCGCGCCCTGCTGCTGGCAGCTGCCGTCATGCTTGCCTTCGACCCACAGCTGGCGAAGGACGTCTCCTTCCAGCTCAGCTTCGCTGCGACCGCTGGCCTGATGACGCTGGCGCCCCTCCTGCGCGAGCGCCTGGAGGAGCGCCTCAGCGTCAACCCGGGAGAGCCCTCGCCGCTGCGGCCCGCGATCGAGATGACGGCAGTGACCCTATCGGCCATCGCCTTCACCCTGCCGATCATCGCCGTCGACTTTCATCGCATCTCGCTGGTGGCGCCACTGGCGAACCTCTTCGCTGTTCCGGCCTTCGTGGCAGTGGCGGTGACCAGCGGCGTCGCGGCTACCCTTGCGGCGCTACTGCCGCCGTTCGCCGGGCCTCTAGCCTGGCTGGCCTGGCCACCAGCCGCCTACATGACAACGGTCGTGCAGCTGTTCGCACGCTTGCCAGCCGCCTCGCTCACCGTCGAGGGTTTTGGCATTGGCCACGCGGTCGCTTATGGCCTTGCGCTCGCCGGGGTGACCTGGGCGCTGTCGCGCCGCCGGCCGCAGCCCGTTGTAGCTGCTCCAACACGTCGGGCAGCGCTGCGTCCCTGGCCGGTGCCGGCCATTGGGGTCGCTCTGCTGCTGGCGTTGGCCGGCACGGCCGGTTGGCTGGCGCTGACGGCACCAACGGAGGGCCGGTTGAGTGTGACCTTCCTGGACGTCGGCCAGGGTGACTCCATCCTGGTGCGCACACCGGCCGGCCAAACCATCCTGATCGACGGCGGCCCCAGCGGCGAGGCCGCGCTAGCCGCCCTCGGCCGCAACCTGGCGTTCCACGACCGCGACATCGACCTGGTGCTGCTGACCAACCCGCAGGCCGAGCACTTGACCGGCCTCATCGAAGTGCTGGGTCGCTACGACGTCCACGCTGTCCTGGCCGCGCCCCTCGTCGCTGATAGCGCCACCTATCGAGCGTGGATGAGCGCAATAGAGGCCGAGGGCGCCCGGTTTGGCGGCGCCACTGCCGGACTACAGGTGCCGCTGGGCCAGGGCGCCCTCCTGCAAGTGCTGAATCCACCCCTCGGCCCCCTGGCCAACCCGGACGACCTCAACGAGAACGCCCTTGTCCTGCGCCTGACGATGGGTGGCTTTTCGCTGCTGCTGACCAGCAACATTGACAAGCCGGGCGAACACGCCGTGCTCGACCAATCGCCCTACCTCGCATCGACGGTGCTGCAGCTGCCGCACCATGGTTCCAGCTCCGCGGCCGACCCAAGCTTCATCGACGCCATCAGTCCGGCGTTCGCCGTCGTCTCGGTCGGGCGCAACTCCTACGGCCAGCCGGCGGCGGAGGCCCTGGCGCTGCTCGCCAGCCGCCCGGTCTATCGCACCGACGTCAACGGCGACGTCACCATCCGCACGGACGGCCAGCGGCTCTGGATCAAGACGCAGCGCAAGAGCCGATGATATACTCGCTGAAGCCATGATCAGGAGCGACGGCCGCCGCCCGCAGGAGCTGCGGCCGGTCAGCATCAAGCCCGATTACCTGGCCTACGCGGAAGGTTCCACCCTCATCGAGATCGGCAACACGTCCGTAATCTGCGCGGTTAGCGTCGAGGACCGCGTCCCCCAGTTTGCCCGGGGCACCGGCTCCGGCTGGGTGACCGCCGAGTATGGTATGCTGCCCCGCTCTACTCAGACCCGCATCCCGCGCGAGCGCCGCTCCGGCCGCACCTACGAGATCCAGCGACTCATCGGCCGCTCCCTGCGCGCCGTGACGCGGCTCGACCTACTGGGCGAGCGCACCTTCACTGTCGATTGCGACGTCGTGCAGGCGGACGGCGGCACCCGCACCGCCGCCATCACCGGGGCCTACGTCGCGCTCTACATCGCCTTCCAGCGTCTCGTCGACGCCGGCAGCCTACTGACGCTGCCGCTGACCACATCGGTCGCCGCTACCAGCGCGGGGATCGTCGATGGCATTCCCTTGCTCGACCTCAACTACGAGGAGGACTCCAAGGCGGAAGTTGACTTCAACGTCGTCTTGACCGGCACCGGCGAGCTGGTGGAGGTACAGGGCACCGGCGAGGGTACGTCCTTCAGCCGCGACACGATGGGCCAGCTGCTGGACCTGGCGGAGTCCGGCATCCGCCAGCTGTTCAAGGTGCAGACCGGAGCCATTCCCGGCTAATGGCCGAAGTCCGTCCGCTGCGCGCGCTGCGCTACGCCCCGCACCTGGACATGGCGCTGCTCATCAGCCCACCCTACGACGTCATCAGCCCGCAGCAGCGCGAGCGGCTGGCCCAGCGCAGCCTGCACAACATCGTGCGGCTGGAGCTGCCCCAAGCCGACGATGGCGACCGCTACCAGGAGGCCGCCAAGCTCTTCTACGAGTGGCAGAGCAACGGCGTGCTCCTGCAGGACGGCCGGCCGCTCTACTACGTCTACCGCCAGACCTTCACCCACGCCGGCCAGACCTACCAGCGGCTGAGCATCTTCGCGGCAGTTCAGCTGGAGCCATGGGAAAGCGGCGTCATCCGCCCGCACGAGCGCACGTTAGGGCCGCCCAAGGAGGACCGCCTGCGGCTGCTCAGGGCGCTAGGCACCAACACCAGCCCTGTCTTCGGGCTCTACCGCGACTCCGCCGGCCAGATCGCCGAGATTCTCGAGGCGGCGGTTAGCAAAGCGCCCTTGCTCGACTTCGACGACCCGGACGGCCAGCATCACACCCTCTGGCGCATCGATCAGCGACCGCAAATCGAGGCGCTGCACGAGCGCTTTGCCGGCGAGACAATTTACATCGCCGACGGCCACCACCGCTACGAGACGGCGCTCACCTACCTGGAGGAGGCCAAGCAGCTCGTTCATGGCTGGAGCAGCGAGGATCCGGAGAACTTCGTGCTCATGGGCCTGACGGCCGGCAGCGACCCCGGCCTGGTGCTGCTACCCATCCATCGCCTGGTGCAGAGCGCCGTCTCCCTGGAGCAGGCGTTCGAGAAGCTGACCGGCGTCTTCGAGATCGAGCCGGTGAACAGCCTGGAGCGAATGCAGGCGCTGCTACGGGAGCGGGGCAAGCTGCTGCCGGCCATCGGCATGGTGGCGGCGGAATCCCCGGACCTCTACGTCCTCACCTGCTACGGCCCGGCGGACCTGGAGCCGCTGCTGCCACCAGAAAGCCCGCCGCAATTACGCAACCTCGATACGGCCGTCCTGCAGCATGCGGTGCTCGCCCATGCCCTCGGCATCAGCGAGGACGAGATCGCCGCCGGGGAGGTCGTGCAATACACAGAGGACGCGGAAGAGGCTGTCGAGGCGGTGCGCAGCGGTGTCTATAACTACGCGTTCGTCATGAACCCGGTGCGCCCAGCCCAGGTCATGGATGTGGCGGATACAGGGCAGAGGCTGCCGCAGAAATCGACCTTCTTCTACCCCAAGCTGCCAACAGGGCTGGTGCTGAACCCGGTCGCCAGTCCTTAGCGTTTAGAGCTTCGCCAGCTTGACGCTGTAGATGCTGGGGATGGCCTCGACGGCCGCCAGCTGCTCAGGCGTCAGCGACTCGTCGATGGTGATGACCATGAGCGCGTTGCCGCGCTTCTCCTCGCGGCCGACGTTCATATAGCTGATGTTGACATCGAAGCCGCCCAGCAGCGTGCCGACAGCGCCGATCATGCCTGGCTGGTCGCGGTTGACGCAGGTCAGCAGCCAGCCCTCGATGGGCGGCACGTCCACCCAGAAGTCGTCGATGTAGACGATGTGCGGGCCGTCATGGGCCAGCGTCCCGGAGACGACAGTGTCGCCGGCGCTGGTCTTCAGTCGCACGCTGATCAGGTTGGAGTAGATGTTGTGCGAGGGGCTGCGCTTCTCCGTGATACGCAGGCCGCGCCGTTGCGCCACCAGGTCCACGTTGACAACGTTGATGTGCTCTTCACTGATCGGCCCTAGCAGCCCGCCGACGACCGCCGCCTTCAGCGGCGTCACATCGTACTGGGCGATGTCGCCCGAGTAGTCGATTTCCATCTCGCCCAGCTGCCCCTGGCAGAGCTGCACCGCCAGCGACCCCGTCTTCTGCGCCACCGGGATGTAGGGCGCCAGGACAGAGTAGGTCTCCGGCGCGATCAACGGTGCGTTGACGGCCCAACGCGCCGGCTGGTTCTGCAGCACGGCGATGATCTGCTCCGCCACGTCCATGGCAACGCGCTCCTGCGCCTCCGCAGTGGAGGCGCCCAGGTGCGGCGTGACCACAACCTTATCGCTGTGGAAGAGAGGGTGATCAGTCACCGGCTCCGTTTCAAAGACGTCCAGGGCTGCGCCGGCGATCCGACCCTCGTCCAGGGCTTTGAGCAGCGCCTTCTCGTCGATGACGCCGCCCCGCGAGACGTTGATGATGCGGGCGCCGGGCTTCATCTTCTTGAATTCCTTCTCGCCGATGAGCTTGCGGGTGGCGTCCGTCAGGGTGACGTGCAAAGTGATGAAGTCCGACTGGCGCAGCAGCTCATCGAAGCCGACGACCTCCACGCCGAGGACACGGGCGCGCTCCTCAGGCACGAAGGGGTCGTAGGCCAGCACGCGCATCTCCAGGCCGCGAGCGCGTCGCGCCACCTCCGAGCCTACCTGCCCCAGGCCGACGATGCCCATGGTGCGGCCGCGCACCTCGACGCCGAGGAACTTGCCGCGCTCCCACTTGCCGCTGCGCAGGGTCTCGTCCGCCTGCGGAATGTAACGGGCCAACGCCAGCATCAGCGCGATTGTATGCTCGGCTGCGGAGCTGACGTTGCCGGTGGGGGCGTTAACCACCACCACACCGCGCTCGCTGGCGGCCTTGACATCGATGTTGTCAACGCCGATGCCGGCCCGCCCGATGACCTGCAGTTGGCTGGCCGCCGCGATCACGTCAGCCGTGACCTTGGTCTCGCTGCGCACGACCAGCGCATCGTAGTCGGCTACAGCGGCGATGAGCTCTTGCGGCGAGAGGCCGGTGCGGACGTCGACCTCCGCGCCGAACTGGCGCAGCAGGTTGATCCCGTCCTCAGCTATCGGGTCGCAGATGAGGATGCGAGCTGGCATCCGGCCTACCTGTTGTAGGCCGGCACGGCGAAGCCGAGGCGCGGCAACGCCTGGGCCAGCGATTCGATGACGTCCTGGATATCGGCCTCCGAGACCAGCCCCAGGTGGCCGATACGAAAGATAGAGTCGCTGATCTTGCCCTGACCGCCCGCCAGGACGACGTCGAATTCGTCTTCCATGAGGTTGCGCAGGTCTTTGACCTTGACGCCTTCCGGACACTTGACCGCGGTCACCGTGTCGGAGGCATAGCGCTCGTCGCGGACAAACAGCTCCAGGCCTAGCCGCTTGACGCCCTCGCGCGTCATCTGGGCCAGCCGAGCGTGGCGGGCGTAAACGGCCTCCACGCCCTCGGCCTCCAGCTTCTCCAGCGCCACGTCCAGGCCGTAGAAGATGGAGACGGCCGGCGTGAACGGCGTCTGTCCCTTCTTAAGGAACTCGCGGTGCTCCGCCAGGTCAAAGTAGAAGCGCGGCATCTTCGACGTCTCGAAGGCCTGCCAGGCGCGCTCACTCATCGAGACGAAGGCGAGGCCCGGCGGCACCATCCAGCCCTTCTGCGAGCCAGAGACGACCACGTCCAAGCCCCAGGCGTCGGTCGCGAGAGGGATTGAGCCGAGGCCGCTGATAGCGTCGACGAGCAGTAGCCTGTCGGCCTCCCGCACTACTTGGGCGATCTCCTGCAGCGGGTTGGTGACACCGGTCGAGGTCTCGTTGTGGGTCACCAGCACGGCCTTGATGGCAGAGTCCGCCTTCAGGGCATCGCGGATCGCCTCAGGGTCGGCGGCGGTGCCCCATTCGAAGCCGAGGACAGTGACGTCGGCCCCGTAGACCTCCGCGATCTCGATGAAGCGGTCGCCGAAGGAGCCGATAGTCACGGCCAGCACCTTATCGCCGGGCGAAAGCGTGTTGACGATGGCCGCCTCCATGGCTCCAGTGCCGGAAGCTGTCAGGATGAGGACGTCGTTCTCCGTGCGATAGAACTTCTTGAGGCGGGTCACCACCCGGCCGATCAGCTCAGCAAAGGGACGGCCGCGGTGGTCGACCATCGGCCGGCCGACGGCTTCCAGAACGTCGTTTGGTACGGGGGTGGGTCCAGGGATTCGCAGATTGGCCAAGGTCTCCTCCAGGGCGGCCGCGAGGCGTGCGGGAAGGCTACTCAAATATTATTGTCGAGCCATTGCAGGGTCAAGGCGCTGAACCCGCATGCTAGAATGACTGGGCTGATTTGCCATGCCTGATTCAGACCGTTTGCGGTCGCTCCCCTCGGTAGACCGCCTGCTCGCTAACGAGCAGCTACGCGGCCTGGCGAACGGCGCCCCTCAGTGGCTTCTGACTGACGCCGCCCGCGATACCCTGGCCCGCACGCGAGAGCTAGTCGCGGCCGGCGCTGAGGCCCCCGCTATCGAGGAGCTGGTCGCGCAGACGGCCGCGCGACTGCAACAGCGCCTCAGCGTCTCACTGCTGCCGGTCATCAACGCGACGGGCGTCATCATTCATACGAACCTCGGCCGGGCGCCGCTCTCCGACGACGCCATCGCGGCCATGGCCGCCGTCTCGCGCGGCTACTCCAACCTGGAGTTTGACCTGGAGGCAGGCGAGCGCGGCTCGCGCCACGGGCACGTCGAGTCGCTGGTCTGTCAGCTGACCGGCGCCGAGGCCGCTGTCGCGGTCAACAACAACGCCTCGGCGCTGCTGCTGGCGTTGAGCGAGCTCTGCGCCGGCCGCGAGGTCATCGTCTCGCGCGGGCAGGCCGTAGAGATCGGCGGCGGCTTCCGCATCCCGGATGTCCTGCGCCAGTCAGGGGCCACGCTGGTAGAGGTCGGGACGACCAACCGCACCTACCTGCGCGACTACGAGGCGGCGATCACGCCTGAGACGGCAGCCATCCTGCGCGTCCACACCAGCAACTTCCGTGTCGTCGGGTTCACGGAGAGCGTGCCGCTGCCGGAGCTGGCGCGGCTGGCGCACTCGCGCGATCTGCTGCTGCTCGACGACCTCGGTTCCGGCTGCCTGCTGGACACGACGCGCTTCGGCCTGGCCGCCGAGCCGATAGTGCAGGACAGCATCGCTGCCGGCGCCGACCTGGCATTCTTCTCCGGCGATAAGCTGCTGGGCGGGCCGCAGGCCGGTATCATCGCCGGCCGCAGAGAGCTGGTGCAGAGGCTGCGGCGCCACCCGCTGATGCGGGCTGTGCGTCCGGACAAGGCGAGCATCGCCGGGCTCTCCGCGACGCTATTGCACTACTTGCGCGGCGAAGAGCTGGCGAAGGTGCCGGTCTGGCGTATGATCGCGATGCCGCTGCCGCAGATCGAGCGGCGGACCCGCCGTTGGGCGCGCACACTCGGCCCACGCGCCTCGGTGCGCGACGGCCGCTCTATGGTCGGCGGCGGTAGCCTGCCGGAGGAGAGCCTGCCCAGCCGCCTGCTGGCCATCGCTTGCGTGGACGGCGCCGCGGCGAGCTTGCTGGCGCAGCGGCTGCGCCGGAGCGCTCCGCCCGTCGTCGCTCGCATCGAGCACGACGCTGTGCTGCTGGACCCGCGCACCATCGATCTGCGACAGGACCGGCAGCTGCTGGCAGCAGTCCAATCCTCATTAAGGACTGATTGAAGAGCTTTGCCGCGTGTGTCATTATGACGTGCGGAAGGGGCTAATACTGGAGGCAGCGATGGCTATGGAAGAAGTGAACGCGGTCAAGAAGGTGATCCTCCTGCGCGATACGCTGGCCCCTTGCCCCGAGGGCGACGTCCGTAACGCCTACTGGGAGATGCCAGACGGCTCCCCTGCCATCGATAGCTGCATCCGCATTGTCCGCGAGGTCACCAACGACCAGACCTCTGTGACCGAGACCTTCTACGAGGTGCAGGTGCCCGCCGGCGTCTACCTCACCCGGATCGCGGCCTGCGACCACCAGAAGCAGCTGGACGGCCGCATGTTCATCCGCTAGGCGTCTGCGCGGCGATCCGCTTGAACGAACGCGCCCTCGCCATCCTGGAGTTCCCCAAAGTACTGCAGCGCCTGACCGCTAGCTGCTCCTTCGCCGCCTCCCGGCAGCTCGCGCTCGACCTCAAGCCTTCGCCCGACTACAGCGAGGTCGTGCGACGGCAGCGCCTGACCGCCGAGGGCCGCCGCCTGCACGACCTCAAGCCCAACCTGGCGCTGGGCCAGGCGCGCGATATTCGGGGCCACGCTGCCCAGGCCGCGCTGGGGCACGCCCTGCTGCCGGAGGAGCTGCTGGAGCTGGCGGGTACGCTGTCGCTGGCTCAGACGGCTCATTCCACCGTCACTCGGTTGCGTGATCAGCTGCCGCTCCTCGCGGAGATGGCGGACGCCATCGAGGACTTCGGGTCGCTGGTGGTGGACATCCAGCGCTGCATCAACCCGCGCGCCGAGGTCACGGACGCCGCCAGCCCGATGCTGGCGCAGCTGCGCAGGCACGTTCGCCAGGCCCACGACCGCCTGCTCAACCAACTGCAATCGCTCATTGGCTCCACCACAGGCCGCAACGCCGTCCAGGAGCCGATCGTGACGCTGCGGGACGGCCGCTACGTCATTCCTGTGAAGGCCGAGCTGCGCGGGCAGGTGCCAGGCATCGTACACGACGTATCGGCGTCCGGCGCCACTGTCTTTCTGGAGCCGCTGGCCGTAGTGGAGCTGGGCAACAGCTGGCGCGAGCTGCAACTGGAGGAGCAGCGGGAGGTGGAGCGCATCCTGCGAGAGCTCTCGCTGCAGGTGGGCGACTACGCCCGCGAGATCGAGGCCGCAGTCCAAGCGCTGGCGGAGATCGACCTGGCGCTGGCCAAGGCACGCCTGGGCGAGAGCTTCGGTGCCCTCGACCTGCCGGAGCCCGGCGAGGAGCAATCGTGGATAACCCCGGACGCCGAGCGCCTGCGGCT
>DASRHH010000090.1:0-9853 GCA_035650635.1 Dehalococcoidia bacterium
GAACGTCCGCATGCGCTGCTACGTGGCCCTCTTGGAGAACTACTATCCCGCAGACCGCGTGGTGCTGGCGGTGAACCCGGCGGCGATGCGCTATGCCGGCCCGCGCGAGGCGATCTTCCACGCCATCGTGCGCAAGAACTACGGCTGCACCCACTTCATCGTCGGGCGCGACCACGCCGGCGTCGGCAATTACTACGGCACCTACGACGCCCAGCACATCTTCGGCGAATTCGAGCCGGGCGAGCTGGGGATCACGCCGCTCTTCTTCGATCACACCTTCTTCTGTCGCGCCTGCGGCAGCATGGCAAGCATCAAGAGCTGCCCGCACCCGGCCGAGTCGCATGTGCAGCTCTCCGGCACCCAGGTGCGGGAGATGCTGCGGGCCGGCACCCGGCCGCCGGAGGAGTTCAGCCGGCCAGAAGTGGCGCAGGTGCTCATCGACGCGATGCGCGAGGGATCAGCGGAGCATGCAGAGGGACGGCGCTGATTCCATCGCTGGAATCGTAGAGCCGGCGCTCCCGGGCGAAATGGCCCTGGCGACCGGCCTGCCCAAATCGCATCGGGCCCTGCTGGGGCGGGTGCGCTTCGTGGCGATGCACATCGCTTACGTGCTGGCGGGGCTGTTTCTTTTGGTGCTGGCGCTGCAGCTGCTGAAGAGCGGCGCCGGCGGTGTTCGCGAGATACTGCACAGCGTCTCGGCGCATGGCTCGCTCAACCTGTTGGGCTTCGGTTGGCTCGGCGCTTACGGCGTCATGAGCGGCTCGCCCGTCGCCGCCATCTCCCTCAGCCTCTTCGCGCGTGGCTCCATCTCCGACAGCGAGGCGTTCGCGATGCTCAACGGCTCGCGGCTAGGCGCGTCGTTCATCGTGCTCTTCGTTGGCTTTGTGCTCTACGTGGCGCGCAGGCGCTCCGCCGACGGCCTCTACATCGGCACGGTGGCGTTGCTCACGGCGTTCACGCTGTGGCTGCCGGCTCTGCCGATAGGTCTGCTGGTGCTCAACCAGGGCTGGCTGGACGGCGCCCGCGTCACGCCACCCGATGCGCTCAACTCCTTCATTGACTTCGTCTACGGCGGCATCACTGGCCGCGCGCACGACCACCTGCCGGAGCTTGTCATCTTTGCTGGCGGGATGGGCTGTCTGCTGGCCGCCTTCACCGTCTTCGATCGCGCCCTGCCCAATCTCGAGCAACCGAGCCTGCGTGTCGAGCGCGTTCGCGACCTCATCCAGCACCCCCTGGCGATGTTCCTGCTGGGTCTGCTGATCACGGCGATGACGCTCTCGGTCTCGATATCGCTGACGTTGCTGATACCGCTCTCGCTCAAGGGCTACATCCGCCGCGAGAGCATCATCCCCTACGTCATGGGCGCCAACATTTCGACCTGGCTGGATACGATGCTGGCGGCCGTGCTCCTGAACTCCCCACGAGCCTTCACTATCGTCTTCGTCCAGATGGTTGTCGGCGCGGCGATATCGCTGCTGGTGCTATTGTTGTTCTACGGGCCCTACTCGCGGGTCATTCTGGGCATCGCCCACAGGGTGAGCCAGAACCGCAACGAGTTCGCGCTGTTTCTGGCGGCCATCATGCTGGTGCCGCTGATCCTCTTCTTCGTATAGTTGCGGTGGTGTTAAGTGGATGGTAATATTGTTGACGGACTTACTCTACTTTAGGAAACTGATTTGAGAATCTCCACCAAAGGCGACTACGGCATTCGCGCACTCGTTGAGCTGGTGCACCATTGCCACGAGACGCGCCCGACTCAGAGCGGCGAGATCGCCGCGCGGCAGAATATCCCGGAGTCGTACCTGGAGCAGCTCTTGACTACCTTGCGGCGCGCCGGCTTCATCCGCAGCATCCGCGGCCCGCAGGGCGGCCATGTCCTCATCCGCGAGCCCGATGACATTCGCGTCAGCGAGGTCATTGAGGCGCTGGAAGGCCCGATCATGCCGATCGATTGCCTCGGCGAGAGCAGCGCTTGCACGCGTGCCGGCGGCTGCGCCCAACGCGGCATGTGGGAGGACGTGCAGCAGGCCGTGGTCGGGGTGCTGGAGAGCGTAACGATCGCGGACCTGGCCGCGCGCGACCGTCGTGTCGGTGAGACCGGCGGCCGTTACATCATCTGAAATGAGCAGACAACAAGGCATCGCGAACAACGTCCTGGACGTTATCGGCGGCACGCCGATGGTGCGGCTCAACCATGTCGTCCCGGAGGGTGCGGCTGAGGTCGTGGCCAAAATGGAGTCGCTCAACCCCGGCGGCTCGGTCAAGGACCGCATCGCGCTGGCCATGGTTGAGGACGCCGAGCGCCGCGGCACCATCAAGCCCGGCGATACCCTGGTGGAGCCGACCAGCGGCAACACCGGCATAGGCCTGGCCATGGTGGCGGCCGTCAAAGGCTACAAGCTGGTCGTGACAATGCCGGAGGACATGAGCGTCGCCCGGCGTGACCTGCTCTCCCGCTACGGCGCGGACATCGTGCTAACGCCAGCGATCGAGGGCATGACCGGCGCTGTCTACGCCGCCAACGACCTGGTGGCCAACCACAGCGATTGCCACATGCTGCAGCAGTTCGAGAACCCCGCCAACCCGGAGGCGCACCGCCGCACCACCGCCCTCGAGATCCTCGAGGCCACGGAGCGGCGCATCGATGCCTTTGTGGCAGGCGTGGGCACCGGCGGCACCATCACCGGTGTCGGCGAGGTGCTGAAGCGCGAGCTTCCGGAGGTACGGCTGATCGCCGTCGAGCCGGCGCGATCGGCCGTGCTACAGAGCAAGCGGGCGGGCGTGCATGGCATCCAGGGCATTGGCGCCAGCTTTGTACCGAGCATCCTCAACCGTGATATTCTTGACGAAATCGTCGCCGTTGCGGACGAGGACGCCTTCCAGGTGGCGCGAGACCTGGCCCGCAAGGAGGGATTGCTGGTTGGCATCTCCTCCGGCGCCAACGTCTTCGCCGCCCTGCGCGTCGCGAGACAGCTGGGCGCCGGCAAGCGTGTGGTCACGGTGCTGCCGGATACCGGGGAGCGCTACCTGACGATAGACTGATGAAGGAGCAAAAGATGGCGGTAACAGTGTACATACCGACGCCATTCCGCAGGATGGCCGGCAACCAGAGCTACGTACGAGCAGAGGGCGAGAACGTAGGCGAGGTGCTGGACGAGCTGGGGCGCAACTTCCCCAACCTGCGCGACATGATCTACGACCGCGACGGCAGCATACCGGCCCACGTCAACATTTACGTCAACAACCAGGAGATCCACAGCCTGCAGGGCAAGGGCACGCCCGTGCAGGACGGCGATGAGCTGGCCGTCATCCCGGCCATCGCCGGCGGGCAAACGCTGACCCCGGAGCAGGTGACCCGCTACTCGCGGCACATCATCATGCCGCAGGTGGGCCCGGTGGGACAGCGCAAGCTGATGGGCGCCAAGGTGCTTGTCGTCGGAGCCGGCGGCCTCGGCTCGCCTTCTGCCCTCTACCTGGCGCTGGCGGGAGTCGGCACGATCGGCATCGTCGATTTCGATGTCGTCGACCTCTCGAACCTGCAGCGGCAGGTGCTGCACCAGAACGAGGACATCGGCCGGCCCAAAACGGAGTCGGCCAGGGACACGCTGCTCTCCTACAACCCGGACATCAACGTCGTCATCCACGACACGCCGCTAACCTCCGATAACGCGATGGAGATCATCCCGCAGTACGACATCGTCGTGAACGGCGCCGACAACTTCACGACGCGCTACATGGTCAACGACGCCGCTTACTTTGCCGGCAAGCCGCTGGTGGACGGCTCGATCCTGCTCTTCGATGGGCAGCTCACCGTCTACAAGCCCGGGCAGGGCTGCTACCGCTGCCTCTTCCCGGCCCCGCCGCCGCCCGGGATGGTGCCGAGCTGCGCCGAAGCCGGCGTGCTGGGCGCCCTCACCGGCGTCATCGGTTCGCTGCAGGCGGTCGAGGTGCTGAAGCTGATCCTGGACATCGGCGACTCGATGACCGGCCGGCTGCTGCTCTACGACGCGCTCTCCGGCGAGTTCCGCACCGTCAAGCTGCGCCGCGACCCCAACTGCCCGCTCTGCGGCGACAACCCGACAATCACCGGGCTCATCGACTACGAGGGCTTCTGCGGCGCGCCCTTCCCCAGCCACGAGGTGACGGCCTAGATGGCGATACAGGTACGCGTCACGGCTAACTTCCAGAAGCTCATCGGCGGTGAGCGTTCCGTCCAGGGCGAAGGCAAGACGCTGGGCGAGTTGCTCGACAACCTCGAACAGCGCTTCCCGGGGTTCAAGGACAACGTCATGACCGACGGCCAGCTGCAGCGCTTCGTCAACATCTACCTGAACGACGAGGACATTCGTTTCCTGGAGAAGCTGGAGACGCCCCTTAACGAGGGCGATGTCGTCTCCATCCTGCCGGCCCTCGCCGGCGGCTAGGGAGAGCCGGAGCCTTGCCGCTCTTCCGCAACCTCCTTGAGGCCATCGGCAATACGCCGCTGGTGGAGTTGCAGCACTTCAGTCCCAAGCCGGAAGTGCGCATCTACGCCAAGCTGGAGGGCCACAACCCTACCGGCAGCCTCAAGGACCGCATCGCGCTGGCGATGATCAACGCCGCCGAAGCCAGCGGCGAGCTGACACCCGATAAGACGATCCTGGAGCCGACCAGCGGCAATACCGGCATCAGCCTGGCGCTGGTCAGCCGCATCAAGGGCTACAATCTGGTCTGCGTCCTGCCGGACAACGTCACGCCGGAGCGCGAGCTGCTACTGCGCTCCTTTGGCGCTGACGTTGTCTACGCCCGCGGCGCCACCTCCACTAACGACGCCATTTTCCTGGCACAACGTCTGGTAGCGGAGGAGCCGGACCGCTACTTTATGCCCTACCAGTACGGCAACCCCAACAATCCCGGGGCACACTACAACAGCACCGCGGAGGAGATCATCCGCGATCTACCTGACGTCTCGGTGTTCGTGGCGGGGCTGGGCACCGGTGGCACGCTGACAGGCGTGGGCCGTCGGCTCAAGGAGCATAACCCGGACGTGCGCATCGTAGCGGCGGCCCCCCACCCCGGCGATCTGGTGCAAGGATTGCGCGCCATCGAGGAAGGCTTCATCCCGCCGGTGCTCGATGAGTCGGTCCTCGACGGGCGCATTGTCGTCGATTCGCGAAACTCGTTCGCTGCCGTCAAAGAGCTGATGGTGCGAGAGGGCATCTTTGCGGGCATCTCCTCCGGCGCCGTCATCGCCACGGCACAGCGGGTGGCCAGCCGCCTGGACAGCGGCAACATCGTGGCGTTGCTGGCAGACGGCGGCTGGAAGTACCTATCGACGAACCTCTGGATCAAGGACTACGACGACCTGGCCGCGGAGCTGGTGGAAGGCAAGGTCTGGTGGTAGCCCATCTCACCCCGCTACCCGGGGACTGTCGCTAACGTGGAACTGCCGCGCGCCTTCGTCGACGAGATGATCGCGCACGCCCGCGAGGACGCGCCCAACGAGTGTTGCGGCATCATCGCCGGCAAGGACGGGCAAGCCGTCAAGCTCTTCCGCGCTCGCAATGCGGAGGCCAGCCCCTACCGCTACTCAGTCGAGCCGAAGGACCTCTTCCGCATCCACCGGGAGTGCGAGGACAGCGGCCTCGATTTTCTCGTGCTCTACCACTCCCATACCGCGAGCCAGGCTTTCCCCTCGCCTACGGACGTGCGGCTGGCCTACTGGCCGGAGTGCTACTACGCCGTGGTCTCGCTGCAGGACCCTGAAAAGCCGGTGGTGGGTCTCTTCCGTATCCTGGACGGCGAAGTCCAGCAAGAACAGCTGGTAGCGGTCTAGGCCGCTACCTCAGCGCGTCGATATCGACCAGGAAGATCCCGGGCGCCAGGTTATTGCTGTCGTTGCCGAGGATCGAGAGCACCAGCAGGAAGACGCCAAAGCCCGCGAGGTTCGCCAGAATGATCTGGCCCGGGCGTCCGTTGGCGCAGGCGCTGATGGCGACTGTGGACATCACCGCCGTGGCGGCCAGCGCCAGGATGCCGATCGGCATGTCCAGGATGGGGATGAAGAAAAAGATGCTCAGCGCCATCGGCGCGAAGGCGTAGCCCATGGTGCGCATCAGCTCCGGCATCAAGGCCTGGATCTTGAACACCTGCGTCAGCATGAAATAGGCGATGGCCACCCAGGCCAGCCAGAGCAGCACCTGCAGGATACCGCCAATGATCACCGACTTGAGCAGGACGTCGCTATCGCCGAGGTCGACTACGTCGGCGTAGTCCAGGTTGAACTTCACCCAGAGCCAGGAGCCGAGGCCGGTGAGCAGCGTGGCAATGGCGACGATGACGACGCCGCTCGTGGTAGCTGTGGGGTCGGTCTTGATCTCGTTGAAGGCGGTGAAATCAGTACGGGCTAGCCGCATCAGGCGGTTAATTACAAGCTGCAGGTCCAAGCTGCCCTCCTGTCTGAAGGCGGATGCCAGTTATGCTTACGCGAAGTTACCCTTTCTCGACTAATTTGTCAAGAAGAGTACCCACATAAGCAGCTAGCTTGGGTTGAGATTCTTCGCTGCGCTCAGAATGACGAACGTCGAAGCGCCCTTTGACGGGCTCTAGTCACCGGCGACGATCGGTGTATCATCGCGGTTGCCATACTCGTTCCAGGAGGCATCGTAGTTGCGGACGCGGTCGAAGCCCAGGAGCCGCAGAGTGAACGTGCCGTGCGCCGCACGGATGCCGGCCTGTCAGTGGACCAGCACCTCTTTCTCAGGTGTGATGCCATTTTGCGCTAGCAGCTGCAACAGCTCATCGGCCGGCTTCCAGGCCCGCGATTCGTCGCCCTCTATGAGATTCGTCCACTCCAGGTGGATGGCGCCGGGGATGTGGCCGCCACGCTTGTTCTGGCGCGGCGTCTGGCCGGTGTACTCGCCGCGTGAGCGCACGTCCCAGACCATCAGGTCCGCCCGCCCGCGATTGGCCAGCAGGTACGGTAAGTCGCAGATGCCGGCGTCCTGGCCTGTGGCCCGGAAAGTCGCCTGCTGCAGCTGCGGCACCCGGTTGCTGACTGGCCGGCCCTCCGCCAGCCACTTGGTAAAGCCGCCGTTGAGCACGCGTACGTCTGGCTTGCCGTAGCGGTCCAGCGTCCACCAGAAGCGGGCGGCAACGACGCCGCCGGACCCGTCGTAGGCGACGACTGGCGTCTCGTTGCCGATGCCCATCTGGCCCAGCAGCGTCTCCAGCTGCTCCCCGGGCATGACGTGGGTAGAGTCCGCGGCGTCCTTCAGGTAGTGGTGCACTGGTATGCCGATGGCGCCCGGAATGTGCGCGCGCTGGTAGGCTGGCAGCTCGTCGCAATCGACGATGCGCAGGTCAGGGTCGTCCAAGTGTTGGGCCAGCCAGTCGGTCTCGGCCAGCATTTCGGGGCGGGCGTAATCGCTCATTTCCGTAGCGACCTCTCGTGATAGAATTCGCGTGCCCAGTATATAAGAAGCTGCAACAAGACGTCGCAGGGGATATGGAGGTGCCAGACGGCGGAGGTGAAGACGCCGGCGCCGCTGAGCATCGGCGGGCGCGAGTTTCGCTGGGGCGAGCGCACTTACGTCATGGGCGTGATTAACGTCACGCCCGATTCGTTTTCCGGCGACGGCCTGGGCGACGACGCCGAGGCCGCGATAGCGCAGGGAGTCCGCATGGCGGAGGACGGCGCCGACCTCATCGACGTGGGAGGCGAGTCGACGCGGCCCGGCTTTGAGTCGGTCAGCGTCGAAGAGGAGATCCGCCGCGTCGTTCCTGTCATCGAGGGCCTGCGCCGGCGCATCGATATCCCCTTGAGCATCGACACCTACAAGCCGGCCGTGGCGCGGGCCGCGCTAGAGGCAGGCGCCTCGCTGCTCAACGATATCCACGGCTTCCGTGCCGACCCGGCGATGGCGCGCCTCGCCGTCGAGTTCGCTGTGCCCGCGATCGCCATGTACAATCAGCGCGACCGTCCCTTCCACGACGTTATCGGCAACATTATGGGGGGCTGGCAGGAGAGCCTGGCCATCGCGCGGGAGCAGGGCCTTCCGGAGGAGCGGATCATCCTCGACCCCGGCTTCAACTTCGGCTGGACGCCGGAGCAGGCGCTGGAGATGTTGAGCCGCTTCGACGAACTGCGCCAGGCAGAGCGGCCGTTGCTCATCGGCACCTCCCGCAAGTCGACGATCGGCCTGGTGCTTGGCTTGCCTATCGGCGACCGCCTGGAGGGCACTGCCGCGACCGTAGCCATCACCATCGCTTACGGAGCGGACATCGTGCGTGTGCACGACGTGCGAGAGATGGCGCGGGTAGCGCGCATGGCGGACGCCATCGTGCGCGGCTGGCAGCGTCAGGAGGAGTCTTGACGGAGGTCCATCTGGGGCTCGGCTCCAATCTCGGCGACCGCCGCGCCAACCTGGCCGCCGCGCTGCGGCTGCTCTCGCGCATGCTGCGTATCGAGGCTGTATCGTCCCTCTACGAGACGGAGCCGGTTGGCGGCCCGCCGCAGGCGCCCTTCTACAATGCAGTCGTCCGCGCCGAGTGTGGGCTGGCGCCGCTCGCGTTGCTGCGCTTCGTCAAGAACGTCGAGACCGAACTGGGCCGGCGACCCTATGGACAGCGCTGGGGCCCGCGGCCGATCGACATCGACCTGTTGCTGCACGGCGATACGGTGCTGCAAACGCCGGAGCTGGAGCTGCCGCACCCGCGGCTGGCGGAGCGGGCGTTCGTGCTGGCGCCGCTGGCGGAGCTGGCGCCGGACCTTGCGCACCCGGTGCTGGGCAAGACGGTAGGCGAACTGTTGAAGGCGGTGGACGCCAGCGGAGTGCGGGTTATCGAGGGCGCCGGCTGGGAGGGCCAGCTGCGGCGCGAGGCGAGCTTCCCGCTCTAGGCGATCACGCCTCGTTCAGAGTCTGCTCGAACTCTTCTTCCTCTTCGTCCTCGCTGGTGAACATCGTCCAGCCGATCCAGAAGGCGAGGGCGCTGACCGTGGTTAATGCTCCCAGCACCGGCAGGGCAAGCGCCAGGTAGCTACGCCGGAAGATGGCCATGAGGAAGAGCACCATTTGCAGCACGGCGCCGGCCATGATGACCGCGCCGGTCGTCTGTGATTTCTCCATCGCTTAAACCTCCGCTTTCTGCTCTTCCGCTCGACGCAAGTCCGGCGGCAGCAGGTTAGGGATGGAGTCCTCTATTGGGTAGACCTCCGAGCATTGCGAGCAAGTCAGGCTCCCGCGCACTACTTCATCCCCATCCTCTTCCTCAACGGCGAGCTGCAGCGTGCCCTTGCACATGGGGCAGACCAGGATATCCAGCATATCTTTTCGCATGGTTGGCGCAAGGAATTGTAGCTCCGCCAGATTCGGCGGGTCAAACGCCCGGACGACCGCTACCCCTCGTCCTTCACCAGCCGGCGCCGGCGGGTCGGGATGAGGCCAGGCACGGCCTCGACCACCATGACCCCGGCCTCGAGGTCGATCTCCTTGACGACATCGCCGATGGCCGGGATGAGGATCTCGCCCAGCATGCCGTAGACCACGTAGACGTCGTTGGCGCCGGTGGTCATGATGCGTGTCAGCTTGCCGATGGGCTGGCCATCAGTGGTACGGACGCCGAGGCCGATCAGCTGGAAGTGGTAATACTCGCCCTCATCCAGGGGCTTGAAGTCGGTTTCCGGGGCCTGCAGGTACTGCGAGCGCAGGTCTTCGGCGGCGTCGCGGTCGTTGACGCCGGAGAGCTTGACCAGCGCCTGGCCCTTGTGCCAGCGCACGCTCTCGATGATATGGCGGTCGGCCAGGGTGTAGAGGCTGCGGCCGGGGCGAAAGCGATCCGGGTGATCGAGCATCGGCACGACTTTGACTTC
>DASRHH010000091.1:0-10427 GCA_035650635.1 Dehalococcoidia bacterium
AAGCGATGGCGAAGAGGACGATAGGCAGCGCGAAGTTCATGAAAGAGCCTGCGGCCATGACCATGAGCCGCACCGGCCTGGGCTTTGCGGCCAGGCTTTGCGGATCGGAAGGGTCCTCTTCGCCCAGCAGCCGCACGAAGCCGCCCAGGGGCAACCAGTTGATGGAGTAAAGAGTGCCCCGCCAGTAGAACCCCCAGGCCCTCGGCGGGTAGCCCAGGCCGGCCTCCAAGACCTTAACGCCGGCTAGCTTTGCTGTGATGTAATGGCCGAACTCGTGGACGACAACGAGGACGATCATTATGCCGAAAAACGGCAGGATCGCGTCAAACAGCATTAAGTCTTGGCCTTCACCCAGTCTTCCGCCCAATCGCGCGCACGTTCATCCACATCCAGTATATCTTCGAGCGTAGGCTCCGGTCTCGACTGATGACGATCGAGCGCTTCCTCCAGCATGCGTGGAATATCGGTGAAACCGACATGCCCGCTGAGGAAGTGCTGCACTGCCACCTCATCGACAGCCGAGAGGATGGTGGGATAGGTGCCCCCTTGCTCACCGGCCTGCAGCGCCAGCGAGAGGCAAGGATAGCGGCGGAAATCGATCGGAGAGAAGTTGAGCGCGCCCACCTGCGCCAGGTCCAGCCGGGGCACCGTTGCGTTGGGCACACGGTCGGGGTAGGTGAGGGCGCACTGGATCGGCAGGCGCATGTCCGGGACGCCCAGCTGCGCCTTCATCGAGCCATCGACGAACTCCACCAGCGAGTGCACGATGCTCTCGCGGTGCAGGACGACGCTGACCTTCTCCAGCGGTACGTCGAACAACCAGCGGGCCTCGATGCACTCCAGGCCCTTGTTTAGCAACGTTGCGCTGTCCACCGTGATCTTGCGACCCATCTGCCAATTAGGGTGACGCAGGGCCTCCTCCGCGGTTACGCCGGCCAGCTCGTTGAGCGGCCGGTCGCGAAAAGGCCCGCCGGACGCGGTAAGAATGATCCGCTCGATCGCCGGCGTCTCCTCGCCCCAGAGGCACTGCCAGATGGCGGAATGCTCGGAGTCCGTAGGGCGCAGGCTGGCTCCGGAAAGCCGGGCCTCCCGGTTCACCAGGTGCCCTGCGATGACCAGCACCTCTTTGTTGGCCAACGCCACCGCCTTGCCAGCCTTCAGCGCCGCCATCGTGGCCATGAGTCCGGCTTTGCCGACCGTCCCCACCATCACAACATCAACGTCCGGATGAGAAGCGATCTCCTCGGCCGTGGCCCATTCGCAGCGGAGGCCGTCCTGGCGAATGCGCTCTCGCAGGTAATCTTGCTCGCGCTGGACGGAGACCAGGCGCGGCCGAAACTCGCGCAGCTGCTCTTCGAGTACGGTGACGTTGTTGCCCGCCGCGAGGCCGATTACGCGAAAGCGGTCCGGCAGGCTACGGACGACGTCGAGGGTCTGCCGGCCGATCGAACCGGTCGAGCCGATGACCGCCAGGCCGGTCACTCCACTACCCACAGCACGTAGTAGTATACCAGCGGCACGCAGAAGAGAACGCTGTCCAGCCGATCCAGGAAGCCCCCATGGCCCGGCACCAGTCCGGACGCATCCTTGACGCCGGCTCCACGCTTCAGCAGCGACTCCCCCAGGTCGCCGATCACTGCCACCAGCGGCAGCAGTAACGCCAGACCGAGCACTTGGTCACCATCGATGCGCGGGCCTAGCAGCCAGTTGAGGGCGATGACGGCCAGTGCGCCGCAGAGCAAGCCACCGACGGTGCCTTCGACCGTTTTGCCCGGGCTTATGTGCGGCGCCAGGCGGCGTTCGCCGATGGCCCTACCAACGAAGTAGGCCGCGGTATCCGTGGCAAAGGCGCCCAGCAACGCCAGCAGCACCCAGTCGCGCCCGCCGTGCAGATCGCGCAGGAAGATGAGGTGTGTGCCCAAGAGCCCCACGTAGGCAACCCCGCCGATGATGGCGAGCCACAGCGCCAACGCCTCTTCCACTTGCCCCAACAAGCTGAGCAGCAGCAAAACCAGGAACAGAGAGAGCACCAGGCAGCCCGCCCACCAGTCGAAGCCGTTGTAGGCAGCAGCCGTAAGCAGGGCCACGAGCACCACGCCAGCATAGGTCAGCGGCGGCTGCCAGAGCAGCTGGGCCGGTCCCGGAGCCAGCCAGGCCGGCGCCGGAGCGGGCTCTTGCCGCGGCGCCAGCGCTGTCGCGAACTCCAGCATCGCCACGCTGAGGATAAAGCCCACTACGACGGCGAAAAGCACGCCGCCTACCAGGGTGACCGCGATGATGATTGGGAGGCCGATGATCGCGGTCAGTGACCGCTGACCGAGCATCAGTGGTTGTTCTTGTGGCCGTTCCGTTGGGGGGACTTGCAGTCCTGCTCGTCCGGCAGGAGGCCGCCAAAGCGGCGGCGGCGCTGGCTGTAGGCTTGCAGCGCCTCGTCAATGTCCGCGACGTCGAAGTCGGGCCAGTAGGTCGAGGCGAAGTGGAACTCGGAGTAGGCGCCCTGCCAGATCAGGAAGTTGGAGATGCGCAGCTCGCCGGCGGTGCGAATGATGAGGTCCGGGTCCGGAATGTCTTCTGTGTAGAGGTGCCGGCGCATCGTGTCTTCGTCGATCTGGTCAGCCGGCACACCACTGGCGACCATCGACCGAACGGCGTCGAGGATCTCGGCGCGGCCGCCGTAGTTGAAGGCCACGCAGAGGGTCAGGCGGTCGTTGTCCTTGGTCAGCTCGATGGCGGCCTTGACCTCACGCTGCAGGCGGGCCGGCAGGCCGTCCAGCCGCCCGATGTGCAGCAGCCGCACGCCGTTGCGGTGCAGGTGCGCGGTCTCCCGCCGGATCACGTAGCCGAGGATGCGCATGAGGCCCTGGACTTCATAGCGCGGCCGCGACCAATTTTCGGTGGAGAAGGCGAAGAGCGTCAGGTAGCGAACGCCGTAGTCGGCGAAGCGCTCGATGATGCGACGTATGTTCTCGGTGCCGGCGCGGTGCCCCTCCAGCCGCGGCAGTCCCCGACTGCGCGCCCAGCGGCCATTGCCGTCCATGATGATAGCGACGTGCCGGGGAACCTGTGTCAGCGCTAGGAGGGGAGCAGGGAAATCGCTATCGTCGAGGTCCGGCAGGATGGTAGTCATCTGTTAGTAAATAACGCCAGACTGTGAGGCCGCGTTGCGAGCCGCCTAGACGGCAAGGACTTCCGCCTCTTTGCGTTCGCCTACCTGATCTACTTCCTTGATGACGCCATCAGTGATCTTCTGCAGCTCCTGCTCAGCGCGGTGCAGATCGTCCTTGGATATCTTGTGGTCGCGTTCCAGGGCTCGTACCTCTTCGTGGATGTCGCGGCGGATGTTGCGGACAGCCACGCGGCTCTCTTCAACGCGCTTCTTGACGAGTTTCGCCAACTCCTTGCGACGGTCCTCCGTGAGCTGTGGGATGTTGAGCCGGATGACGGCGCCGTCGTTGCTGGGGTTGAGCCCCAGGTCCGATTGCTGGATCGCCTTCTCGATGAGCTTGATCGCCTGCCGGTCCCAGGGCTGGATCATGATGACGCGGGCCTCCGGGATGGAGATGGTGGCCAGCTGCTTCAGCGGCATTGGCGTGTCGTGGTAATCGACCTTCAGGCCCTCTACCAGCGCCGGGCTGGCGCGGCCGGTGCGGACTGTGGCGAGCTCGTGTTCCAGCGCCTCCACGGCCTTCTGCATGCGGGTGCGGCAGTTCTTAAGGGCATCGTCTATCATGCCTGCTCCACCTTCGATCCCAACTCTGCGGGCTCCGAGTACTGACTCTCCTGAGAGCTGACGGTGGTCCCGATCTTGTCGCCGCGGGCAGCACGCTCGATGCTCTGGGACGCGGCGAGGTCAAAGACGATGATAGGCAGATTATTCTCCATGCACAAGGAGAGGGCGGTGCTGTCCATGACCGCCAGTCGCCGGTTCAGGGCATCCAGGTAGCTGAGCCGGCTGAACTTACGCGCCTTGCCGGGCTTGGTCGGGTCGGAGTCGTACACGCCGTCGACGCCGTTCTTCGCCATGAGCAGGACGTCGGCGTTGACCTCGACAGCACGCAAGGCGGCCGCCGTGTCGGTGGTCATGTAGGGATTGCCGGTCCCGGCCGCGAAGATTACGATGCGTCCCTTCTCCAGGTGCCGGATCGCGCGGCGGTAGATGTACGGCTCCGAGACGTCTTGTACGGTGATCGCCGATTGCGTTCGCACGTCGGCGCCCTGCTTCTCCAGGACGGACTGCAGCGAAAGGGCGTTGATGATGGTGGCTAGCATGCCGGCATAGTCGGCGGTAGCGCGGTCCATGCCCTGCTGCGCGGCCTCGGCGCCACGAAAGATATTGCCGCCGCCGACTACGATGCCGACCTGGGCGCCGGTCCGGTTGACTGCGATGATCTGCTGCGCCAGCCCGGCAACTACGGCAGCGTTGATGCCGAACTGGGCATCGCCGGAGAGCGCCTGGCCACTGAGCTTGAGCAGGATGCGCTTGTAGAGGGCGGCCATCGCGGCTCCCGCCTATTCGGCCTCCGCCGACTCGGTTCCCTCTCCTAGCCTGAAGCGCACGAAGCGGCTGATGCGGACGTTTTCGCCCGTCTTGGTGACGACCGCCTTCAGTAGGTCGTCAATGTTCACGCCGGCGTCCTTGATGAAGGGCTGCTCAAGTAGCGCCACTTCCCGAGGTTCGGCGTCCTCGTCTGGCGGCATCTCACTGCGTGAGATGTAGCGCGGGTCCATGGCGGCCACCTGCATGGCGACATCGAGCGCCAGCTGACGAAACTCTTCGGTGCGGGCGACGAAGTCCGTCTCGCAGTTCACCTCCACGAGCGCGCCGTAGCGTCCGTCGTGGTGGATATACGACTGGATGAGGCCTTGGGCCGTCTGGCGCTCGGCCTTCTTGATGGCGCGGGCAAAGCCACGCTCCTTGAGTATCTCCTGCGCGCGCCCAAGGTCGCCGTTCGCTTCCTCCAGCGCCTGCTTGCAGTCGAGCATGCCGGCGCCAGTGCGGTCGCGCAGCTCTTTAACGGCTGATGATGAAATAGCCAATCTGATCTCCCGTGATGGTGGAACTATTCTGGTTGAGCTGGTGCCGAGGCCGCTTCGGGTTCGCCCTCTTCGGCTTCCTCAGCCTCAGCGGCCGGGGAGGGCTCGTCCGGCGAGAAGATGTAACCGCCCTCCTGGTAGGCTGCGACCTCGGACTCGTCCGCTTCCATCTCAACCTTGGCGGCGTACTCGCGAGCCGTCAGGCCCTCCAGGACCGCATCGGCCAAACGCCCAGTGATAAGCTTGATGGCGCGGATGGCGTCGTCGTTGGACGGGACAGGATAGTCGATGACGTCGGGGTCGCAGTTGGTGTCGGCCATGGCGACAATCGGGATGTTGAGGCGTAGCGCCTCGGCCACCGCGATGTACTCTTTGGCGGCGTCAATGATGTAGATCGCGCCGGGGAGCTTGGTCATCTCCTTGATGCCGCCCAGGTGGCGGTTCAGACGCTCAATCTCGTCCTCGCGTTGCTTGGCCTCGCGCTTGCTCAGGAACTCGAACTCACCGCGGGCCTTGGCGTCCTCCAGCCGCACCAGGTGGTCGATGCGCGACTGGATGGTGTTGAAGTTCGTGAGGGTGCCGCCGAGCCAACGGTTGGTGACATAAGGCATGTCACAGCGCCGGGCCTCAGCCTCCAAAGTCTCCTGGGCCTGACGCTTCGTCCCGACGAAGAGCAGAGTCTCGCCGCCGGCCACCAGGTCCCGCACGTAGGCCGCGGCCTCTTCCAGCCGCTGCACGGTCTGCTGGAGATCGATGATGTGGATGCCGTTGCGCTCCGCAAAGATGAAGCGCTTCATCTTGGGGTTCCAGCGACGTGTCTGGTGCCCGAAGTGGACGCCTGCCTCCAGCAGGGCCTTCATGGAGATAGCAGTGGCCAAAAGTTAACCTCCCAGGGAACTATAGCTATGAGAGTATAGCATACGTATTGGGGGCGGTCACGAATGGTGGGCGGGCATCGGCAGGCCTTGCCGAATTGTTCATGCTTTGCTATATTTGTATTCGGAAGCTGCCCTGCGGGGCGGCTTTCTGCGGAAGTCGAAGGAGGTCCTCAGAACAATGCCCATCTACGAATACAGGTGTCCCAATGGTCACCAGTATGAGCAGTGGCAGAGCTTCAGCGCCTCGCCGGAACACACCTGCCCCACCTGCGGCAAGCCCTCCAAGCGGGTGCTGAGCGTACCCGCCGTCATCTTCAAGGGATCCGGCTTCTATAGCACCGATAACCGCAGGGGCGGCACAGTCCCCAGCGCCTCTCCCGCGACGGAATCGACTCCTTCCGAGTCTGCGGCGCCTGGCGAGCCTGCGGCGCCGGCGGAGACCGCCGCTCCGGCTGAGGCCGCTCCCGCGGCCGAATAGACGGTGCGGCTGGTCATCCAGCGGGTCCGACAAGCGAAAGTGCGCGTCCAGGAAGAGACCGTGGCCGAAATCGGCCGCGGTCTTCTCGTTTTAGTGGGCGTGGCCCAGGGCGATAGCGCCGAGGAGGCGCAGGGGCTGGCCAAGAAGACCGCCGAGCTGCGCATCTTCGCCGACGACGAGGGCCGCTTCAACCGCTCGCTGCTGGAGACCGGCGGCGAGGCGCTGGTGGTCAGCCAGTTCACGCTGCTGGCCGACGCGCGAAAGGGCCGCCGGCCCAACTTTATCGCGGCGGCGGCACCGGAGGTCGCGGAGCCGCTGGTGCTGGCGTTCGCGGACGCCCTGCGCGAGGCCGGCGTGCCGACTCAGACCGGACGCTTCGGCGCGATGATGCAGGTGGAGCTGACGAACGACGGGCCAGTGACGCTGGTCCTGGACAGCCGCGACTAGACCGGCTCGACTTCGAGCGAGATGTCCAGCGCCTTCACCGAGTGCGTCAGCGCGCCCATCGAAAGGTAATCGACGCCGCTTTCCGCGACGGTCCGCACGTTCTCCAGCGTAATGCCGCCGGAGGCCTCCAGGACTGCTCTGCCGCGCGCCAGCTCGACGATCTCCCGCATCTCTTCCGGCGACAAGTTGTCCAGCAGCAGCTCCTTGACGCCGGCGTCCAGGGCCCGAGCGGCTTCTTCGTAGCTTGTCACCTCGACCTCGATCAGCCCGCTCTTGGCGCCGCGAATCATACTGACCGCGTCCTCGATGTCGAGATCGCGGGCGCGCAAGGCGGCCAGGTGGTTGTCCTTCACCAGGACGCCGTCCGCCAGGTCCAGGCGATGGTTGGTGCCGCCGCCCATGAGCACGGCGTATTTCTGCAGCGCCCTAAAGCCCGGCAGCGTCTTGCGAGTGTCGCGCAAACGGCAGCCCGTACCCTCGATGCGCTCGACTACGGCGGCGGCAGCCGTCGCGACGCCTGATAAGTGCTGCAGGAAGTTGAGGGCGACTCGCTCGGCGCTGAGCATCGGCGCCAGGCGGCCCTCGACCAGCGCGATGTAATCGCCAGCAACGATGGGGTCGCCGTCCTCGTGGTGCTCCAGCCAGGCCAGGAAGGGGTCGAGCGCCAGGAAAGCGGCTCGCGCCACCGGCAGCCCCGCCAGCACACCGTCAGCCTTGGCCAGCAGGACGGCGCGGCCCAGCTGCTCCGGTGGCACCAGTAGGGAGGTGGTAAGGTCTTCCGCAGCACGGTCCTCCGCCAGGGCGGCGCGCACCAGCGCGTCTAGCTCCGAGGCGGTCAGCGGGAACGGCGCTCGGCTCGTCGTCATATCAGGCGCCCTGCCGGAAGACGATGTGTCGCCGCCATTCCTCGCGCGGCTCCGAGAAGTCGCTGCGATAGTGGGCGCCACGGCTCTCCTCTCGCAGCAGGGCGGCCTCGGTGGCCAGGCGGGCGCAGGTCAGGAGGTTGGCCAGCTCGTAGTCGGGCCCGCTCGCCGGCGCCGGCATGACGGCCTGCCAGGCGGACAGCAATGACGCGGCCTCGCTCAGCGACCTGGCGTCGCGCACGATGCCGACGTTGCGCCACATCAGGGTCTGCAGCTCCTGCCGGCTCGGCGCCGCGACCTCGGTGGCGTGCGGCTCGGAAAGGCTGATCGCGTCGGGCGTTGGCACCGCAGCTTCGCCGGGCGCATCGAGCGTCCGTTGCACGACCCGCTTGGCAAAAACGACGGTCTCCAGCAGCGAGTTCGAGGCCAAGCGGTTAGCGCCATGAACCCCGGTGCAGGCGCATTCTCCGCAAGCGTAGAGGCCAGGCAGCATCGTCTCGCCCCAATCGTTGGTGCGGACGCCGCCCATGGTGTAGTGCGCCGCCGGCGAGACCGGGATCGGCTCGCGGGTGATGTCGATGCCGTTCTCCTGGCAGAAGCGATAGATCTGGGGGAAGCGTGCGATGATCTGTTTCGCGGGCAGGTGGCTGATATCGAGCAGGACGTGATCGTCGCCGGTCTTGCTCGCCTCCTGCAGGATGGCGCGGGCGACAACGTCGCGCGGGGCAAGCTCTGCCCTGGGGTCGTAAGCCGGCATGAAGCGCTCGCCGCGGGTGTTCAGCAGCACGGCACCCTCGCCCCGTACCGCCTCTGAGATAAGGAACGGCCGCACGCCCGGCTTGCGCAGCGCCGTGGGGTGGAACTGGAAGAACTCCATGTCCATCACCTCGGCGCCCGCGCGATAGGCCAGCGCGATGCCGTCCCCGGTTGCCACGTGCGGGTTGGTGCTTACCAGGTACATCTGGCCGGCGCCGCCGCTGGCCAGCAGCAGGTGCCGCGCCGCGACCTCGTCCCGCTCGCCGCTGTTCCAGTCCAGCGTGCGCAGTCCGACAGCTCGCCCGCCAGCGACGACAATCTCCGTAGCGAGGGTGTAGTCGCGCACGGTGATGTTGGAGGCCTCGGCCAGCTGCGATAGCGTCAGCTCGATGTGCGCGCCAGTGGAGTCGCCGCCGGCGTGCAGTACGCGTGCGGCACTATGGGCGCCCTCGCGGGCCAGTGCCACCTCGCCCTGGTTGGTGTCGAAGGGTACGCCCAGCTCCACCAGATCGTGGATGCGGTCGGCGGCCTCGTCGGAGAGGATGCGGGCCGCTCGCTCGTCGACCAGACCACCGCCGGCGCCGAGTGTATCCTGCAGGTGCAGCTCCGGCGAGTCGTCCTTGCCGACAGCGGCCGCGATGCCGCCCTGAGCGTAGCGGGTGTTGGTCTCCTGGATGGAGCTCTTGGTGACGACGAGCACGCTGCCATGCTCGCGGGCCTGCAGCGCCGCGTAGAGCCCGGCGATGCCGGACCCGACGATTACGTAATCGAAACGCTTCGGCATAGCGGCCGCCTAGCGCACCGCTAGCATGCGCTCCAGGGCGATCTTAGCCCAGCGGGCCGTCTCTTCCTCGACCACCAGGTGGTTGACGACGCGGCCCTCCGCCAGCGATTCCAGCGCCCAGCAGAGGTAGGCCGGGTGGATGCGGTACATCGTAGAGCAGGGGCAGACGACCGGATCGAGACAGAACACTAGCTTGTCAGGGTTCTCGCGGGCCAAACGCGAAACGAGGTTGATCTCCGTGCCGACGGCCCACTTGCTGCCGGCCGACGCCTCTGCGATCGTCTTCGATATGAACTCGGTGGAGCCGTCCAGATCCGCGGCCTGCACCACTTCCATGCGGCACTCCGGGTGCACGAGCACCGTGACGTCCGGGTAGCGCTTTCGAGCGGCCTCCACCTGCGCGACGCTAAAGCGGTTGTGGACGGAGCAGTGGCCCTTCCAGAGGATGACGCGACTGCGTTCCAGCTGCTCGGCGGTGCTGCCGCCAAGGCTGCCGAAGGGCAGGGTGTAGTCCCAGACGGCCATCTCTTCCAGCGGGATGCCCAGCTTGAGTGCGGTGTTGCGGCCCAGGTGCTGGTCAGGGAAGAAGAGCACCTGCCGGCCGTGCTCAAAGGCCCACTCCAGCACCTTGCGTGCGTTGGAAGACGTGCAGACGATACCGCCGTTCTTGCCGCAGAACGCCTTGAGGCTGGCCGCGGAGTTCATGTAGGTCACGGGAATGATGCCCGTCAGGCCGGCAGCCTGCAGCTCGTCCCAGGCGGCGTAGACGTCGTCCGGGTCGGCCATGTCCGCCATGGAGCAGCCGGCCGACATATTGGGCAGGATCACCTTCTGGTGTGGCTTGCTGAGGATGTCTGCGGCCTCCGCCATGAAGTGAACGCCGCAGAAGACGATGTACTCGGCTTGCTCCTGTTGCGAGGCCCACTGCGCGAGCTTGAATGAGTCGCCGCGCAGGTCAGCGAACTGAATGATGTCCTCGCGCTGGTAGTGATGACCTAGCACGATGGCACGGCTGCCGAGCTTGCGACGCGCCTCTGCGATGCGCTCGATGATCTCCGCGCCGGTGAGGTCCCAGTAGGGTTGCGGGATGTCTTTTTGCCAGAAGGCGAAGGCGTGCTCCTGGCTTAGCGGCTGTGTCTCAACGGGCCGGTCAACAGGGCACTCGTTGGCCTCGTTGAGGATATCGC
>DASRHH010000092.1:0-7608 GCA_035650635.1 Dehalococcoidia bacterium
GACGCCGCTGGATGTAGTCGATGCTCTTGCGGAACCACTGTTCCTCAATTTTGCCACTGGCCATCAGGTAGTTGAGCATCGCCTCCATGCTGAGGATGGAGATGAGGTTGAGGCCGTGCTGGCGCAACTGCTCGCGCCCGCCCTCGTCGCGGTCGATCAGGACGACGACGTCGCGAACGTGCAGGCCGGCGCGCTCCTGTAGCCAGTGCGCCGTCTCGATGGCGCCGCCGCCGCTGGTGATCAGGTCGTCCACCAGGAGGGCGGTCTCGCCACGCTCGTAGATGCCCTCCAGGTAAGACTCCGGGACGTCCCGCGATTTCGGTGGGTGCACGTAGATCAGCGGCGTCTTGCTCGATAGGGAGAAGGCCAGCGCCAGGTGCAGTCCGCCAAACGGTATGCCGGTCACCCGCTGGAAGGGGTTGATGTGCGGCCTGGCCATGCTCTGGAGGGCCCGCACCTCCTCCCACATGACCCGCGCGGAGCGCTGCAGGGCGCGCGGGCTGCTGGTCAGCAGGCGCAGGTTGACGTAGACCGGCGAGTGAAGGGTCGTGCGGCCGAGTGTGAAATCGCCGAACTGGATGGCCCCGAGGTCCCAGAGGGCCTTAGCGAGCCAGAGGTTGGGTGGCTGGTGTGCGCTTGTCTGCATGGAAAGGCATCAAAAAAGCCCCAGCGGAGCGATTCCGTCCAGGGCCGCCTGGCTGTGCACTATGCGGGAACATAGCACCGCTCGAGAGCGGCGTCAACGGGCGGCCAGGCGCTGTTTACGAGCTTGCCGCCACTGCGGCTCGATCTCGCGGTTGACGGTGTTGCGCGGGATTCGGCCCTGCAGCGCGCCGATCATGTTATCGAGCGCCAGGTTCATCATGGCCTGCCGCGTAACCGTCGTCGCGCTGCCGATGTGCGGCGTAACGACGACGTTGGGCAGCGTTAGCAAGGGGAAGTCCTTGGGCGTCGGCTCCGGCTCCGTGACATCGAGGGCGGCGCCGCCCAGGTGCCCGTCCTTGACCGCTTCGTAGAGGGCCTCGCTATCGACCATGCTGCCGCGAGCGACGTTGATCAGCATGGCGCCCGGCTTCATCATCCGCAGCTGCTTCTCGCCGATCATGCCCTTCGTCTGCGGCGTCAGCGCCGCCAGCAGCACTACAAAGTCCGACTGCTTGAGCAGGTCATCCAGCGAGAGGTACTTCAAGCGCAGCCGCCGTTCCATGGCCGGCTTGTGGGTGCGGCTGTGATAGAGGACGTTCATACCGAACGCGCGTCCCCGCCGTGCCACGGCCGTGCCGATGTTGCCCAGTCCAATGATGCCGAGCGTGGCGCCGTGCACGTCACGCCCGAATGGCAACTGCTGGCCGCTGGCCCAGGTTCCGGCTCGCACGAAGCGGTCGCCTTCGGAGACGCGGCGGGCCACGTCCAGGATCAACGCGAAGGTGAGGTCGGCGGTCGTCTCCGTGAGGACGCCCGGCGTCCGCGTGACCAGCACGCCGTGTTTAGAGGCCGCATCGACGTCGATGTTGTCGTAGCCGGTGCCCAGGTTGGAGACGGCGTAGAGCCGGGGCGCGCCGCGGATCAGCTGCTCGTCGACGCGTGCGCCCAGCAGCGCCAGGATGCCATGCTTATCGGCCGATTGCTCTCGCAGTGTCTCGTTGGACGGCCGCTCGCCGTCCAGGACCTGGACTTCGGCCACAGCCTCCAGCCGCTTGATGGCGGGTGGCGGCAGCGGTCGGGTCACCAGGATGCGCGGCTTGGCTGGCATGGCGACCCTATGATACCGGGTTTTACTTTTAGGGGAAGACCCGCCCGTGCTAAAATAAGAGTGACGGAACATCTCTGCTTTCCCAGACCCATTAACGGAGGCCGCTCCCTTTATGCCAGTGAAGAACCCCGAAGAACCATTTACCCGTATCAGCGCAGCCGAAGCGAAAGAGATGCTTGAGCGCGACGACGTGGCGATCATCGACGTGCGCGAGCCCCACGAGTACCAGTCCGGCCACGTGCCCGGCGCGACCCTCATCCCGGTCAACAGCGTCTACGCACGCCGACAGGAGTTGCCGCAGGACAAGGATCTGATCTTCGTCTGCGCCTTGGGCCAGCGTAGCGCCCTGGCCTCAGAGATGGCCGCGGCCGCTGGCCTGACGCGGATCTTCAACCTGGAGGGCGGCACCGAGGCCTGGATCAAGGCCAGCTACCCAGTCGAAAAGTGACTCAAGAGCGGAGCGGCTGAACCATGCCGCGAGTTCTCCTCTTCGACATCGATGGTACGCTCCTCCTGAGCGGCGGTGCCGGCAGCGGCGCCATGAAGCTGGCCTTCCGCGAGCTGTTCGGCAGCGACGAGGGCTTCTCCCAGATCTCCTTCTCAGGCCGCACCGATACCGCGATCTTTCGCGACGCGCTACGCTTGCACCACCTGCAGGGCGACCCGGAAGAGCTGATCGACAGGCTCAAGCGCCACTACCTGGAGCTGTTGCCCACGACATTGATGGAGTACCAGGGCGAGCTGATGCCCGGCATCCAGGACCTCCTGCCAGCGCTGCAGCAGCGCAGCGACGTTGTGCTGGGCCTGGCCACCGGCAACTTCCGCGACGGCGCGCGGCTCAAGCTGCGCCACTACGGCATCGACGAGTACTTCGTCGACGGCGGCTTCGGCGACAATGTCGACGACCGCGCCTCGCTGGTGGACGAAGCGCTGCGTAGAGTGGCCAACGGCGCTGCCCGCGAGGACGTGCTGGTCATCGGTGATACCCCGCTCGACGTCGCAGGGGCGTTGGCTAATGGCGTGGTGCCCGTGGGCGTAGCGACCGGACTCTATAGCGAGGACGACCTGCGCGAGGCTGGCGCGCGCCTGGTGCTACCCAGCTTCGCGGAGTGGCAGTCAGGCTTGGAGCAGCTGCTCAGCCTCTAGTGCGCTCGTAATAGGCAGCAATCGCCTCGTTGACAGCGGCGAAATCCAGCGTGCCGGCCGCAACGATCTGCCGCAGGTAATCGCTGCGTGCCGAGAGATCGTTGCGCAGTTCGGCAGGCGATAGGCCGGCCCAGTCCGCGAACGCGCCCGCGTCTTCCTCCGATTCGAGGACGGTGAACTCGTCGGTCTCAGCGTTGCGTTCCACGAGCCGCCGGCCGGATAGGCCCTCTGCCACCTCGGGGTCCGTGAACGAGATCTCGTCGATGCGCCGGATGACGTCGTCGCCGCGTCGCGCTGCGAACAGCGAGACCACCAGGGTCAGCTTCGCCAGTTGAACTAGCGGGATGCCCAGTTCACCGCGCAGCATGGAGAAGACCTCCTCCGGCCCTGCTGCGTGCATCGTCGTTCCCATGGAGTAGCCCTGGGACATCAGCTCGAAGACACGACGCGCCGCGTCGTCCCAGGTGTAGACCGGCATGTGGTCGCTCATCTCGTTGACGAGGATGTAAATCGGGGCGTTGCCGTCCAGCGGCGGTAGGTCGAACGGCTCGCCCTCGCCGCGGGTGAAGTAGGCGAGTGAGTCCGGCGGAGTGAGCGAGAGCAGCGCAGTCAGCGTCGCGGTCTTACCAGCGCCGCCCGGGTGCGCGACCACGGCTATCGAGCCCCCGCGCTCCATAGTCAGCCAGAGCAACGCCGCCACCTCCGGCGAGAAGTTGCCGGCCTGGATGAGCTGCGTGAGAGAGAGCGCCGAGGTATCGGGCTTCCAACCCCACCAGCCGACCGGCTCGTTGAGCGCGCGCATGGGCCAAGGATACCCTATGCCTCTGGCTTCTGGGTATGATGCAGGCCATGGGCGAAACGATGAGGGCAGCCGTCCTGGCCGCGCCGGGCCGGATCGAAGTAAGGGAGATCCCGCTGCTGGAGCCAGGCGCAGGCGAGGTGTTGCTGCGGGTGCGCGCCTGCGGCATCTGCGGCAGCGACCTCCACTTCTTTCGCGGCGAGCTGCCGGTGCGCCCCGACAATCCAATCGGCCACGAGTTCGCCGGCGAGATCGAGCGGCTGGGGCCAGCCATCGACGGCTGGGCGCCGGGACAGCGCGTCGCCGTGGAGCCAGTATGGGTCTGCAACGACTGTGATTACTGCCGGCGCGGCGAGCCACAGCTTTGCCAAAAGCGGCGCCTCATGGGCGCCTCCGTGCCCGGCGGCCTGGCAGAGTTCGCCTTGGTGCCGGACTATGCGTTGCGGCCCCTGCCCGACGAGCTGGACTACGCTCTCGGTGCCCTGGTGGAGCCGGCCGCCGTCGCAGTGCACGCCCTGCACCTGACTGAGCTCTTCGCCGGGGAGCACGTGCTGGTGCTGGGCGGCGGCAGCATCGGCCTGCTGGCGGCGCTGGCCGCGCGCTCCGCGGGCGCGGACTTCGTCGCCGTCACCTGCCGCTATGAGCAGCAGTCTCGGGCGGCGACGGCCCTCGCAGTGGACGAGACGATCGCCGCCGACGACTCGGCGGGCCGACGCCTGGCTTCGCTGGCACAGTTGTCACCGTTCGATGTCGTGGTCGATAGCGTCGGCTCGCCGGAGACGCTGCAGCGGGCACTTGCGCTGGCGCGGCCCGGCGGCCGCGTGCTGCTTCTCGGTGTGCCGACGCGACCGCTGGCAGTGAGCGGCCTCTCGCTGATGCTGAAGGAGGTGCGGCTGCTCGCCAGCAACTCCTACTGCCAGGCCGGCGACGCCAGCGACTTCCAGCGCGCCACAGAGTTGGTGCTGGCGAATCGCGATGTCCTGCAGGGGCTGGTGACCCACAGTCTGCCCCTGGCGCAGGCGCAAGACGCCTTCCAGATGGCTGCCGATAAGCACAGCGGCTCCATCAAGGTGCAGGTGCTGCCGCAGGAGTAGCCCTGCGCTAGTTGAGAGCCGCCGGGCTCTGCCAGCGGGAGTCGTTGGCCTGCTGGACGCGCGGTCGCAGCGCCGCCAGGCCCTGTTCCAGGAGCCGCTGCTCCATCTGGAGACGCCCAGGGACGGAGAGCGTCTCCAGCAGGCGCTGCTTTTCCTGCATCGGCACGTCCAGCCGGGCCGCTACATGATCGGACATGACCGCGGGGTCAGCCGGCAGCGGGATACGCTGCGCCCACTGCCGCGAGAGCGAGAGGTAGAGCTTGTAGTATTCGGCGAAGAGCTCGCCCACGCGGTCAGCGAGATCGTGCGCGGACTCGGAGTCGCTGCTGGCGACGATCTCGACGTCCGCCAGGTAGAACGGCGTCTGCCGCAGCACCTCAGCGATGCGAAAACGCTCGCCGCCGACGGTCATCAGGTTCATGCTGCCGTCGGCCTGGCGCTGTACGTGGGTAATGCTGGCCGTCGTCCCGAAGTCGTAGGGTACGGCCGGCCCGCCCACCTCCAGACCTTCGCGGATGAGGACGACTCCGAAGGCTGCCTTCTGGCGCAGGCACTCGCTGATCATCAGGCGGTAGCGGTCCTCGAAAACGTGCAGCGGCAGCAACGCGCCAGGGAAGAGTGTGGTGTTGAGGAGGAAGAGGGGCATGTGCATGGCAGGCCTATGATAAGCGAATCAGGGCCGCTCACCAATCACCCAGCGCGCTCGCTTGGCGTCGCGCGCGAAGACGAAGATCTCGAAGGAGGATACCAGCGGCACACCGATCGGTTCGGCCGCGGTCTGCGACCTGACGTAGCTGTGGACGCCCTCCTGTCGGAGCGCGTCCTGCAGAATCGACGCCTCAACCTCGCTGCCGACAATCGCTACTTTGACCAGCCGCTCGCGGTCGTCGGCAGCCATCGCTGCGTCGCCTAGCCGGCCGGCGAGAGCTGAACTCGCGTAGCGGTCTCGTCGCGGCCGAGCAGCGCCATGACGGCGGCGCCGTCGTAATGCAGCGGCACGAAGACGGTGCCCGGGGAGATGGCCGTGGTCAACCGTGCCCGGATGCTCAGGCTGCCACGGCTGTTGGAGACCGTCACCGGCGTCTCAGCGCGAATGCCCAGGCGGCGCGCATCGTCCGGGTGGATACCGATGAACTCGTCGCGCTGCAGCTTGTCGGCGTTGGGCGAGTGGATGGCGGCGCCCTCGTAGCTTATGTAAAGGGAGCGGCCCGTCAGCAGTAGCAGGCCTTCGCCGGACGGCGAGGGCGGCGCCTCGGCGATATGCTGCAGCTGTGGCGAACGGAGTCCGGCGCCGTCCAGGGCCTGCTGGCTGCCGTTCTCCAGATCGTCGTAGCGAGTGTTGCGGAAGAGCGGAATCGACTCTGCCATCTCCGTCATGATGTCGGCCGGACCGGCGTAGCTCGTCCGCACGCCGGACGTACCCAGGCGGGCGGCCAGCCGCTCGCTGAGCGAGACCAGGATGTGCCAGGCCGGCTGCGCCGAGCCCGCGGGCGCTGTGGCCTGGTGCAGGCGCAGGATGCGGCGGTCAGCGCTGGTGGTCGTGCCCTCCTTGGCATAGGGACCGGCCTCCGGCAGGACAACGTGCGCCAGCCGCGCCGTGTCTGTGGGCACCGTATCGATGACGGCAAGGAACTCCAGCCGGCCCAGGGCCTCGCGCACCGCGGCCTGCTCCGGCGCGAAGAACATCGGGTTGTCGGAAAGGACGGCCATGGCGCGGATGTCGCTGCCGCAGCGGGCCAGGATCTCGTCGAAGTTGGGGCTGTCTCCGTCAGGCCGGATGCCGGCGTCGCGCATGCCCCAGACGTTTGCCTCCTGTGGCAGCACGAACAGCGACGTGGCTGCGGCGTCGCTCGTGCACGCGACCGCGAGGTTGGCCAACGCCGCGCTCGTCAGAGCAGCCTGCTGCGTGCCGAGATGAGGCACGCCGTAGACGAACGACATCACTGGCTGCTCCTCGGCGTTCGTAGCCTCGATCAGTAAGGCTCGCGCTCGCGCCGCTTGCTCTCCCAGCTGGCCGGCCGGCGTGTCGGGCCGTATCTGCGCCAGGACTTCGGACTCGCGGCCGGGCTGCGTCTGCAGCCAGACCTCGGCGAAGTCGCAGAGCTCGCCCCAGACCGGGCTGAGCACGATAAGCCGGGCGCCCTCGCGGACGACGGCGTCCTTGATGCGCAGCGCCGCGATGTTGTGGCTCGACTCCAGGTCGTCCGCCACGACCACGATAACCTTGGAGCGCGTCAGCTGCAGCATGTCGGCGGGCAGCGTCTCGCTGCCGAAGGCGTTACGCAGCGAACTAGCAACTGCGGCGGCTACGGGACCGGCGCTGGAATCGACGTTATTGCTGCCGACGACGTTCCGGGCCAGCTTCTGTAGCAGGTAATTCTCCTCGTTGCTGGCCAGCGGCGAGCCCAGGAAGGCGATCGCCCGGGGCCCATGTTGCTCGCGGATTCGGGCCAGGGCATCGACCGTCGCGTCGAGGGCTTGCTCCCAGGTCGCCTCCGCAAGGCTCCCATCGCGGCGCAGCAGTGGCTGGCCGAGGCGCTCGGAGACCTTGATGGCATCGTAATGGAAGCGGCCGCGCACGCAGAGCTGGTCGTCGCTGACCGGATTGCCCTGGGTATCCGGACGGACGATGACGCCACGGCCATTCTTGACGCCCAGGTTGATGCTGCAGCCGACGCTGCACTGCGTGCAGGTCGTCGGCACCCAGCGCTCGGTTTGTGTCGCCGACCACTTGTTAGGGTGCTCCATCAGAGCAGCCGTCGGACAGACGTCGATGCAGGAGCCGCAGAAGTCGCAGTTGGACTCGTGAACGGCGC
>DASRHH010000093.1:0-6982 GCA_035650635.1 Dehalococcoidia bacterium
CGCGCTGGGTCTTGGGCTGCACCAGCACGCCCAGATCTTTCAAATCGTAGAAGGTCTGCAGCTGCTGGTCCGTGGTGCCGAAGGGCAGCGTCTTGATGGGGATGAAGTAGTAGGACGGGACGTTGGCGTTGGTCTTGGCGCGCACATCCGAGGCCGGCATCCCCAGCGCGCCGGCCAGAGTAGAGATGGTGCGCTCGCGGTCCGTCATCAGGTCCGGCACGACCCCGACGACCGGCAGGTCGAAGTCCGCCGCCAGCGGCTGTCCGTTGCGATCGAAGATGGTGCCGCGCTTGGGCACACGCGCGAAGCGATGCACCAGCGACTTATCGTCCAGCTCTTTGAAGATGAGTGAGGGCTTCCAGTCGATGCGCCAGAGCACTTTTTCCTGCGGCTTCTTGTTGCTGCCCTCCTTGGGCGGGATTGTGACCAGCTGGTGCACGGCCGGCAGGCTGTTCTGCTGGACGATATCGCCGAAGAAGGCCGTATGGATCGTGACCTTGACCGCGATCGGCTCGGCGTCCGGATTCGATTTCGCGGCCGGTGTGCCGGCGTCGGCCTGGCCTGACAACTCGAAGTCGATGCCGGTGATCGTCGCTTCATCGGTGATGGCCTCGTAGCGCCCGATGAACTTCTCGCGGCTGATCGCAGCCTGCGCCTGGACGGTCAGCAGGTCGTACATGGCGGAGTAGTCCTTCTTTTGCCAGAGCGAGAAGAAGCGTTCGCCCGCATCGCCGGCGGAGTCCGGCGTGCTGCTGTTGCCACCGGAGCAAGCACCCGCCAGGACAGCCAGGGAGAGCAGCAGGGCGGGCAGCAGCCGGCGGCGAAACGCTGAGGGCATAAGCAAATTTTAGCAGAGGATTCGGCAGGTTGGCCGGCAATTCTCCAGTGGTGACAGCTTTAGGGCTGGCGGGTAAAGTTGAAGGCAGGCCCACTTGAGGTACGCCGGCAAGCCCGGCGGCGATTGCTGCACTTCAACAGATGACCGTTACCGGCGAAGACCTGCGCTTACTGGCCAGCCCCGGCTTCCGGCGCCTGGTGCAGGCGCGCGCCCTGGGCCAGATGGCGCAGAATGCGCTGCTCTATGCCCTCCTCATCAGCATCGTCGAGCGCACGGGGTCCAGCATCCAGAGCACGCTGTTGATCGCCGCCTACACGGCGCCATCGGTCGTGCTGGGCATACCGGGCGGCGTCATCGCGGAGGTGTTACCGCGGCGCCTGCTGCTGCTCGTCGGCTACCTTCTGCGCGCCGTCGCCGTCGCCGGCATGATCTACTACCGCGACGAGATCGAGATGATCTACCTGATGCTGATGGCCTTCGCGACGGTGGGGCAGTTCATGGGACCGGCGGAATCAGCCTCACTGCCGCGGCTCGTGCGCCCGGAACAGTTGCCGTCCGCCAACTCGATGATGATGCTGACGGTGATGCTGGGCCAGGTCGTGGGCGCGGTGATCCTGGCGCCGTTCCTGCTGAAGATCCTCGGCGTTACGGCCGTGGAGCTGGTCGTCATCGGCCTGCTGGTCTACGCCGCTTTCATTATCTCGTTGGTCTCGGCGTCACAACTGGCGACGCCGCCGGCCCGATCGGACCTGGAGCCAATCGGCCTGGAAGGCGCCCTCAGCGAGGGCTGGCGCATCATCCGCTCCAGCCGCCGCGCCTTCATGGCGATCGTCTACCTGACCATGGCCACAACGCTCGGGCGGGCAGTGGCGGTGCTGGCGCCGCACTACACCAAGGATGTGCTGGGCATCGCGACGGAGAATGCCGTATACGTCATGGCGCCGGCGGCTATCGGCGCGGTGATCGCGCTGCTGCTGACGCCCTTCCTGGCGAAGCTGTTCGGCGCCAGCCGGGTTGCTGCGTTCGGCTTCCTGCTGCTGGTCGCCGGCCTGTTGGGCCTGGGCTTCGTAGTCTACGTGCGCGACTTCGTGCTGGAGAACGTCGACCTCGGCTTCAGCTTCGTCGAACACCGCCTGGGCGTCTCGTCGGTTATTACTATCGCCATGCTGCTGGCGGTGCCGGTGGGCCTGGCAATGACGATGGTGATCATTGCGGCCAAGGTGGTGCTCAACCAGGAGGCGCCGCTGGGCATCCAGGCGCGGGTCTTCGCCACGCAGAACGCCATCTCCGACGGTGCTTCGTTGCTGCCGCTCTTCGTAATCGGCGGTATCGCTGAGCTGATTGGCGTGCGGGCGGTGCTGCTGGTGGCGGCGGTGGCCAGCTTGGGCGGAACGGCTTACCTGGCGTCCTCGCCGCGCTTCCGGCCGCCACCCCCAACGCCGCTGGTGGCCGAGTCTGCCGGCTAATTGATGTGCAGCGGGCCGGCGTAGTAGAGAGCCAGCGTCGCCAGGTTGAAGGCGCCGTGCAGAGCGACCGCCGCCAGGTAAAGCGTGCGGCTGCGCCGAGGGAAGCGGCCCCGGCCGGCAGCCCAGTCCACCAGGCTGCGATTGATGCCGAGACCGACAATGAAGCTACCCACGGTGTGCATGACCAGCGGCGCCGTTAGCCGGTAGATCGTGAAAGCCTCCGTGTGGTCCGGCACGTAGAGCGCCAGGTAGACCCAGCACTCGATGAGACCGAAGGCCAGGCCACCCAGCGCTGCCAGGCAGGCCGTATAGAGCTGGTTGCGCAGGGCCTTGGGCCAGCGGATCGCCAGCGAGTAGACGCCGCAGGGCTTAAGCGCCTCTTCGATGATCGGCGCGCCGACGAAGAGCGCCAGAAGGCCGCCGCCGGTACGTAGCTCCTCGACGAAGGCGCCGAAGATGCCGAAGGCGCCGCCGGCCAGGGCCAGGGCAACGGCGAGCAGGTGATAGCGCAGGCCAGGCGGCACTAGGCCGACGGCCGGCTGGCCGCTGGCGACTGTTCCCGGCTCTTGCATCTCGCTCGGATAGACGCGATGTAATTCCAGCGGTTACTTGCGCGCGGTAGGCACGCCGGCCGTCTGGAAGCGCCGCTGCCAGCCGGCGGCATCATCCTCCCGCAGCAGTGATTCGAGCAAGCGTCCAAGGGCGCCGCGCGGCGCCAGCCGCTGCACCGTCTGCCAGGAGCCCGGGTAGGCGAGTTCCGGTCGTCCCACAGCCCTGGCCAGACCGCGCCACTGCGCCTCCGTGCGGCAGTCCACGGCCAGATAGCCGTCGCGGCAACGATAGCGACGGCGAGCGGGCGAGGCGGGGGCGTCGGGCATCGCCGAGAGTATAGCGTGCTATAATCGCCGAGTCTTGGAATCTACAACGCCTGATCAAGAGCCCGCCGAAGCCGCGCCCACCGCTGAGCCGGCGCCTGTCCTGGAGAAGGACCCAGCGCTCGAACCGCTTGCCGAAGAGCGGCCCCCGGTCCGGCTGCGCCTGATCTCCGACTACATCTGCCCCTGGTGCTACATTGGCCGGGTGCGCGCTGAGCGCCTGCGCGGCGACTTTCCGCTGCAACTACAGATCTCCGCCTTCGATTTGCGGCCGGGCCTGCCTCCGGAGGGACTGCCGCGGGAGGCCGTCTATGGGCAGCGGCCGGAGATGGAGCAACGCAGCGGCTACGTCAGGCAGCTCGCTGCCGAAGAGGGCATCGAGATGGGAAGGCCGGCCATCATCGCGGATACGCACCGCGCGCATCAAGCCACCGAGTTCGCGCGCGAATCCGGGCTGGACCCGGAGTTCAGCCTGGCGGTTTTTCGCGCCTACTGGCAGCAAGAGCGTAACATCGGCGACCCGCGAGAGCTGCTGGCTATCGCCGGCGGGGTTGGGGTCGATGTCGAGGGTCTGGAGAAGGCGCTGGACGAGGACCGCTACGCCAGCGCCGTCAACGAGCAGATCCGCTGGGCCCGCTGGAACGGCGTCACCGGCATCCCCACCTTCGTCTTCAACGACCGCTATGCGCTGGTCGGCGCCGAACCCTACGACGTCCTCGCCCGGGCCGTCCGCCGTCTTGCCCCAGCCTGAGCCCGTCCCCGGCTGTAACGCGGCGTATTTCCCGGCGTTTTCTCTGGTTGAGCCACAAGTGAGGAAGGACGGGAATAAGAGCCTGTGAGCCACCGGCCGATCAGCAGCTACGGCGTCATCGGCGACATGCATTCCGCGGGCCTCGTCGGTCACGACGGCTCGATCGACTGGCTCTGTTTCCCGCGCTTCGATTGCCCCAGCGTCTTCGCGGGGCTGCTCGATCACGATATCGGTGGCGCCTTCGCCATCGCGCCGGCTGGCGACTACGAGAGCGAACAGGCCTACCAGCCCGACAGCAACATCCTGGCCACCACCTTCCGCGCCGCTAGCGGCTCCGTGGCCCTGATCGACTTCATGCCGATCGCGCACGACGTAACGGTGACCGACCATGAGGTCGTACGCCTGCTGCGCGGCCTGAAGGGCAGCGTGGAGATGCAGCTGCGCTTCCAGCCGCGACTGGACTACGCCCGCGGCCGCACGGAGCTGACACTGAGTGGCGAACGCCTGGCGAGCGCACGCAAGGGCGCCGATGCGCTGGCCCTCAGCTCCAGCGTGCCGCTTTCCCTGGATGCCGAAAGCGGTGTCGCGAGCGCGCAGTTTACCGTGCGGGCCGGCGAGGAGATCCCGTTTCTGCTGCGCTGGGACCCGCCGGCGGAGGGCGTGCCAGCCATGGAGGACTATGATGTCTACGGCACGCTGGGCCGCACGGAGGCGTTCTGGCGCTTCGTAGTCCAGGACTGGCGCTACCTGGGGCGCTGGGAGAACGTCATCAAGCGCTCCATGCTAGCGCTGCATCTGCTCCTCTACGCTCCCACCGGCGCCGTCACGGCGGCCGTCACCACATCCCTGCCGGGCGAGATCGGTGGTATGCGCAACTGGGACTATCGCTTCTGCTGGCTGCGGGATGCCGCCTTTACAATGGACATCTTCAACCGTCTGGGTCACACGGCCTATAGCCGGCCGTTCATCGCCTGGCTGGCCGGCCTCTCGCTGGGCCGCCAGGACCACATCCACCCCTTCTACCCGATCACCCGCGAGCTGGGGGACCACACCGCCGAAATCGAGCTGCCCCATCTCTCGGGGTACAGGGGCTCGAAGCCGGTGCGCATCGGCAACGCCGCCTACGACCAGTTCCAGCTCGACATCTACGGCGAGGTCCTGCTCTCGTTCGACTCCTACCAGCGCGCCGGCGGCATCATCGACGACCAGCTCTGGATACTGACGGAGCTGCTGGTGGAGCGCGCCATCGCCGACTGGCGCCGCCCGGACCAAGGCATCTGGGAGGTGCGCAGCGAGCCCCAGCAATTCACCTTCTCCAAGCTGATGGCCTGGGTCGCTGTCGATCGCGGGCTGAGGTTGGCGCGCGCCTTGCGGAAGCCGGTGGACTTCGACCGCTGGCGCCGGGCGCGCTCCGAGATCCGGCACGACATCCTGGCGCATGGTTGGGACGCCGCCAAGGGGTCGTTCGTGCAGGCCTACGGGGACGATTGTCTGGACGCCAGCCTGCTTTTCATCCCGATGGTCGGATTCCTCCCCGGCGACGACCCGCGCATGCTCTCAACGATCGACCACATCACCAGCGAGCTGATGAGCAACGGCTTCCTCCGCCGCTACGACACCGGCAAGACCGACGACGGCGTCCCCGGCAGCGAGGGCGCGTTCACGCTCTGCACCCTCTGGCTGGCCGGCGCCCTCATCATTAGCGGGCAGCTGGAGGAAGGGCAGCGCATCTTCGAGCAGGTGGTCGGCGTCGGCAACCATCTGGGCCTCTACTCTGAGATGATCGACCAGGCCAGCGGCGATTTTCTAGGTAACTATCCGCAGGCGCTGACGCACATCGGCATCATCCACACGGCCCGCAACCTCGATCGTGCGCTGAACAGGGCTGAAAGCGGCAAGGTCGTCGCGGCGTAGGTGCTATCCGTTGACAGCAGCTCCACAAACCAAAGAGGCCGGGCGTTAGCCCGGCCTCTTCTGGGAAGCGTCCCGCTTGGTAGGGACGCAAGTTTCTGCGTCCCTACGCCGCTACTGTCTCCCTGGCGTTGATCTTGATGGTCTTGGGCTTGACCTCTTCGGCCTTGGGCAGGCGGACGGTCAGGATGCCGTCCTCAAAGGTCGCTTCGGCCTTGTCGTGTTCCACCGCTACCGGCAGCGCCAGGCTGCGAGAGAAGGCTCCGTGGGCTAGTTCGCGCCGGTGGTAGTTCTCCTTCTCGACGTTCGCCTCGCGCTCAGTCCCGCCCTTGATGGTCAGGACTTCGTCCTGGACGGCGATGTCGAGCTCTTCCGGCTTGAGGCCGGGGAGTGATGCCTTAACGATGACAGCGTCCTTGGTCTCGTACATGTCGACCGGGAAGGAGCCGATGCCGTCGCCCGGCCAGGCGCGGGCCGGTAGGCCAGCAACGTCGTTTAACATGCGGTCCATGGCGCGCCGCATGCCGCGCACTTCGTAGAACGGGTCGAATCTGATCAATGAGGTCATGTGTAGTTTCCTCCTGTGTTCCCGCTGGAGCGGAACGCTCCATTCGGTCTTTCCTTATGAAAGCATAAATCCAGCTGCTTGTCAAGAGAGTTGATAATAATATTATTAGCTTTATAAGCAATCTAGTTGACACCTGGTGCCGGGGAGAGCTATGCTTTCGGTAGGTAAACACGATGGCCAAAGATTACTACGATGTCCTGGGCGTGCAGCGCTCCGCCTCTGAAAAAGAGATAAAGCAGGCCTACCGTAAGCTGGCCCGCAAGTGGCACCCGGACGTCAACCCGGGCAATAAAGAGGCGGAGGAGCGGTTCAAGGAGATTAACCGCGCCTACGAGGTGCTCTCCAGCAAGGAGAACCGCGCCAAGTACGATCGCTACGGCGAGAATTGGGAGCAGGCCGAAGCCTACGAGAAGGCCCGCCAGCAGGCGGAGGCCTCCGGCTTCCGTACCGAGAGCTTCGACTTTGGCGGTGTCTTTTCCGGCAACGGCGGTGGCTTTGAGGACATCCTGGGAGGCATCTTCGGCGGGCGGCGTCGCGCCGGGCCGATGCGCGGCCTCAACGTGGAGCAGCCGG
>DASRHH010000094.1:0-22551 GCA_035650635.1 Dehalococcoidia bacterium
CGGCCGTCCTCGATCACATGGGACCGTGGTCACTGTTGGATGTCATGCGCTTCCTGCCGGCTCTCTTTAGCACCCTGACGATCCCAGCCATCTACCTGCTGGCGCGCCGGATGCTAGCCAGCGAGTTCATGGCCGGCATCGCGGCGCTCGCCTTCGCCTTCCTGCCGAGAGCGTTTAACTGGGAAATCGCCGGAGGAGGGTTGACCCGCGCGCCGGGCTTGCTCTTTGCGGTCCTGACGATCCACCAGGCCTACATCTTCTACAACGAGCGGACGCGCGGCTCCGCAGTCCTGGTGCCGCTGCTGGCGGCTCTGACCGTGCTCTGCCACCTGGAGATGGCTCTGTTGGTGGCCGCAACCTGTGCAATCTTTCTGGTGGCCTACGCGCGCGATCGCAGCATGGTCATCGCGTCGGCGGCTATGGCGCTGGCGGCGACAGTTCTCACCGCGCCCTGGTGGGCTGTCGTTCTGGCCCGCCACGGTGCTGACCCGCTGCTCTCAGCGGCCCAGGCGGGCAATCACGCCTGGTACTCGCTGTTGGGGATCGTGATCTTCCGCTTTGCGGAGGAACCGCTCTTCCCGCTACTGGGGGCCATCGGGTTGCTGGGTCTCTTTGTCTGCCTCCTGGAACGCCGCTTCCTGCTGCCGGTCTGGCTGCTCGTCCTCTTCGTTGTCGATTCTCGCAAGGCCTACACGGACGCAATGCTGCCCCTCTCGATGCTTATCGCCATTGGAGTGTGCTCCGTCATCCTGCCCCTGGCATCGCATATGGGTGCCTCGCTTGGGGAGCGCCAGGAAGGCCTGCGACGCGATAGTCGCGGCAAGCTTATGGGCGCACAGGTCCTGGCCTGTTCAGCGATTCTCGTTTTCGCATTTCTTGGAGCCACTCTGCCGCTGAGGGACGCGAAGTCTCCGTTGCACTCACTGGCGCCAGAGCAGCGCCAGGCCATGGCGTGGGCGGCCGAGAGCACACCCACGGACAGCCGCTTCTTGGTGATAACGGGCAGCGTCACTCCCTGGACCGATAACGTCTCCGAGTGGTTCCCGGCCCTGAGCCTCCGCCAAAACCTGGGGACCGTACAGGGCCACGAGTGGCTGGGTGGCGGCGAGTATCGCGAGCAGAAGCAGTTCTATAAGGACTTGCAGCGTTGCGCGCAAGGTCCGGTGAGCTGCTTACCGCTCACGGGTAACGGCACGACGCTGGTGAACTACGTCTACATCGTTAAGCAAGAGGTCTGGGGCTCCGAGTCCGATGCCGACTGTTGCACCGGCCTCATCGAGGCGCTACGCGCGGCACCCGGGTTCGCTACCGTCTACGAGAACGAGCACGCCGTGATCTTTGAGGTGACCGGATGAGCCTGATCACTCGCGGCGTCTCCGAGACGCAAGGCGCCCCTGGCCAGGCGGAGTCTATTCGCCGGGGAACACGCTGGGGACGTTGCATCGCGTTGGTAGTTGTACTTGGCCTGTTGGTGCGTCTCGGCCACACGCTCTCGTCTGGCTTCCCCCTGCATGATGGCGGCCTCTTCCTGGTGATGATGCAAGATCTGCAGGACGCGCATTATAGCCTGCCGGCGTTCACCTCCTACAACGGGGGAGACATCCCCTTCGCCTACCCGCCCCTGGGCTTATACGTCGGCGCCATCCTGGAAGCGGTCACGCCGCTGTCCTATCTTGATGTCCTGCGATTCGTTCCGCTGGTTGTGAGCGCCTTGACGGTCGGCGCCTTCGTCTTGTTCGCGCGCGCCTACCTCCGCAGCGATGTCGAGCGCTTCGGCGCGGTGTCCACGTTTGCCCTGCTGCCGGGAGCCTTTGTCTGGTGGATCATGGGCGGCGGCCTCACCCGATCCTTCGGCTTCTTCTTCGCGGTGCTGGCCATTTGGCAGCTCTACATGCTGCTAACGACGCGTAACCGCAGCTACGCCTGGGCTTTCGGCTTGTTTGGCGGCCTGACAGTGCTAAGCCACATGGAAGCGGCCTACTTCGTCGGGCTGACGGCAATCGCCATGCTTCTGACACTGGGCAGGGACCGGCGGGCCGTCCTCTCCTGCTTCGCGGGCGCGCTGCTGGCGGCCGTGATTTCGGCGCCTTGGTGGCTCACCGTCATTTACCGCGAAGGCCTGGGGGCGATCCTGGGGGCAGGAAATAGCCGGCCGCTCTTCGGCATTGAAGCCATCGCGGCCAGGCTCGACTTCAACATCACGGAGGAGCCGCTGTTTCCAGTGCTCGGCGTGCTGGCGCTGGTTGGATTGGTGGTCTGCCTGAGCCGCCGCGACTGGTTCCTGCCGGCCTGGGTGTTCATCTTGTGGCTTGGCGCGCCGTGGATCATGGCGCGAGTCGGCACTGTGCCCATCGCTCTCCTCGCAGGCATTGGCTTCGGAGAAGTCATCCTGCCGCTCCTGGCGCGAACCAGCAGCTTCATCGATTCAAGGGTAGGCGGCGACCGTAACGGCTCGCCTGACAAGCTGCGGCCCCTGGCCGTGGTCGTTGTCGGCTTTGTGTTCGCTTACGCGGCGTTAGGCAGCCTTCTGGCCACACACGGCCTGCTCTCCGGGCTCTCGATGCCCGAACGACAGGCCATGACGTGGGTCGCAGCGAATACCGAGCCGTCCGACCGGTTTGTCGTGGTGGAGGACCGCCGCTGGTGGGATGACAGCACCTCCGAGTGGTTCCCGGCCCTGAGCGGCCGTATCAGTGTCGCAACGCCCCAGGGCGGAGAGTGGCGGAAATCGCCCAGCTTCGAGACGTTGACCGATCGCTACAAGAACCTGCAGGAGTGTGGCGAGCTTGATGCGCGCTGCCTTGAGGAGTGGTCCCTAGAGAACAGCATTAGCTTCGACTACGTGTATATCCCCAAAGTCGATCTGGTGAACGTCGAATCGCCGCGGATTGTCGGCTGCTGCAGTGCCCTCAGGAGCAACCTGGCGGGTTCGCCTGACTACTCCCTGGTCTATGACGGCCCGGGCGCCTCTATTTACGAAAAAATTCACTAAACTAGCCACTTTGGCTGTGATTGTAGCTGTAACAGGCCTCGAATGGGCCACGTCTAACAGGTGGAAGCGCACTTTATCTCTCGCCTGTGCCTTTCAAATAAGTCGAGGAGGTAACGCATATCGGGGTTAGCAATTAACAAGGGCGTCTGATAGCTAATCGTCCTGGTGCCGGCTAGATGCCGGACCGAACCGCAAGCAAAGAATTCGATCGATCTAATTTTTTGGAAAGGGAACAGGAACAAACGATATGAGTGTCATTAACAACAAGTTGCTCCAGCTGATGGCCCGTCTGCAGAGCGCCGAGCTGAACGGTGTCAAGAGGGAAGAGGGTCAGGGTCTGGTGGAGTACGCGCTGATCCTGGCGATCATCTCTATCGCCGCCATCGCCACCATGGGCATCCTGAGCGGCAAGATCAACAGCGTCTTCACCACGGTCACCGGCGCCCTCGGAAGCTAGGAAGACGACCACCTGCTTATGACCTGGGCCGGGGCAAGCTCCCGGCCCAGGTTGTCAACAGGTGGAGATTATGTTCAAGCGCAGGGTCATCCAATCCGTGGCCCGCGCCCTCATCCGAGATGAACGCGGGCAAGGTCTACTTGAGTACGCGCTAATTCTCCTCCTGATTGCGGTCGCCTTGGTGGCAGTTCTCGGTGTCATGGGTGGCCAGATCAGTGGCAGCATCCTGGACACGGCCGGGAAGATCCCGGGCGCCTCCTAGGAGGCCAGTTTAGACAAGTCATGCTGGAAAAAATGAACCAGAAGAAGACGAAGAGGCCGTTGACCAGGTTGCTGGCCCGGCGAGAGCGAGGGCAAAGCTTGGTCGAATTCGCCCTCATCTTGCCGTTCATCCTGACGCTCTTGCTCGGGGTGGTTGAGCTGGGCAACGGCCTCAACTCTTACGTCACCATTGTGGATGCCGCGCGAGACGGCGCGCGCCTCGGGTCAAGGGGCAGCACCGTCACGGCCGCTGATATCACCGCGGCTGTCAACCGGGACGTGGAGCGCTTGAGCGGAGCCGGCCCGACCGTCACCGTCACCAACCCCACCGTGGGCGGTCTGACCGCGGTGAAGGTGAAGGTCTGCTATAACCATCCGCTGATCATCGGCCTGCCGGGTGTCTTGCCCAACCCGCTGCCAATGTGCTCGGAATCCACGATGCCTCAATTGCCTTCATAGGGAGACGGACGGGACAAAATGTCGAAGAAAACTTATCGCAGAAGTGAAGCAGGACAGATCCTGCCGCTGATGGCAATCTTCATGCTGGCGATTATCTCGCTGGTAGGACTGACGATCGATGTCGGTAGGGTCGTCTCGGAACGGACCAAACTTGTGCGGGCTGTAGACGCGGCTGCCCTGGCAGGAGCGCTCAAGCTGCCTGACACCTCGGCCGCACTTACCGCCGCCAACGCTTATCTGGCTGAGAACGAGCCAACCGCAACTCTGAGCAGCTCACCCGGTAGCAACCAGATCCAGGTCTCGGCAACCAAGAACGTCTCCTTGCTCTTCGGCAAGGTCTTCGCCTTGCTGCCGGGGGCCAGCGGCCTCACCGGCTGGGACATCAGCGCCAGCGCTACGGCAGGCTACGGAATTGTGCCGATGGACGCCTATATGGCGATCGACGACACGGGCAGTATGTCCGGCTCGCCGATCACCAACGCCAAGCAAGCGGCGACCAACTTCACGAACACGCTGCTCACAGGTAGCAGCAGCTCCGTCACCAAGGTGGGCGCCGGCGGCGCCCGGGGCTGCTACAACCCGCCCAGGACTTACTCAGGGTGCGAATCCGTCAGCACCAAAGTGCACAACCTGACCAACGTCGCCTCTCAGGTGATCAGCACCATTAACAACCTTGATGGTTCGGGAGGTAGCGGAACCAACGTCTGCATCAATCTTTACAAGGGGAACGAAATCCTCTTCGGAACGGGCGCCCAGACGGGCAGCAACGTCATCAAAGTTATGGTCGTGCTGACTGACGGCGATAACAACTACAACTCTAACTCCTATAGTGCCAGCCAGGGCTCGCCACCCAGTGCTTGCACTCCCACCAACCCGACAACCCAAGATAGCACTTCCACCTGCAGCTCGACCGCGGGGGCGCACGAGAAAAGTCTAGACACTAAGACTAAGGCCTACGCGGATACGCTGAAGGCCGCTGGAGTACAGATCTACGTCGTGGGCTTCGGCGTCTGCGGCACCAACAGCACCAGTCAGTACCCCACCGCCAGCTATTGCGCCAACATCGGCAACAACGATGGCGATAGCATCGCGGACCGGCGTCTGCTCAAGTGCATCGCCTCTTCGACATCCGGCACCAACGACCACTACTTTGAAGCAGCCTCGGCCAGCGCGCTGCCCAATATCTTCGCGCAAATCGCGCAGCAACTAGCGTTCCGCCTGATCCAATAACCATGGCAAGAAACCGGCCTGTTAAAGCGGGCAAGGGAGAGAGAGGCCAGACGTTGGTCGAGTTCTCTGTCGTCCTTCTGGCTTTCCTGATGCTCGTCTTCGGCGTCATCGAATTTGCCCGCCTCTACGAATCGTGGGTCGTTGTACAGCACGCAGCCCGGGAGGGCGCCCGCTATGGCGTGACTGGCCGCGCCGACTGCGCAGCGTCCTCGCCCAGCCGCGAGACCTGTATCGCTTACACGGCCCAGAACTCCCTGGCTAACCTTTCCACCGCCGATTCCAGCGTGTCGACCAAGAGCTGGGATTACCCCAACTACACCACGTCGGTATCCGGCGCCGGCAACGCCTGCGACGTGCTGGAGGTGGACGTGACGTACAACCACAAGATAGCGGCACCCATCATCAGCAACATCATTGGGACCACGGTCACTCTGCACGCGAAGGAAAGAATGATTAATGAGCCGTTCGCCACGTGCCAGTGATGTAACGCTGCGGAAGCAAGCTAAGTCTACCAATAGGTGAGGGATTGAAATCCAGTTAATCGAATCTGGGAGAAGCCATGATCAAGAATCAGACGCTCATTAAAAACAACCGGAGCCTGCTGCTCCTCTCGTTGCTGCTTGGCGGTTTGGCGGCGCTGCTCATCGTCGTCTACCTCAACAACAGCAATAGCGGCAGCTCCAGCACAGCGGTCATCCCGCGAGTCTCTGTCGTCGTCGCGAAGGAGAACATCGTCGCCGGCGCCAGGATCACTCCGGCCATGCTGGAAGTGCGCTCCGTGCCGACCGATGCCGCGCTTGTAGGTGTGTTCACCAACGTTAACGACTTGAAGGACGCCATCGCGCAGGTGCCAATCATCGCTGGCGAGCAGATCTTGCCGCAGAAGGTGACAGGCGCCGGCTTTGCCCTGGCGCAGTTCGGCGATAACCCGCCGCTCTCGCTGGTCGTGCCAAGCGGCATGAGGGCGATTTCCGTCAAGGTTGACGAGATATCTGCCGCTGGCGGCCTCGTTCGTCCCGGAGATTACGTGGATGTGATCATGGTGGAGAACGTCGGCGGCGACAAGCCTGTCGTGCAGAGTTGCTACGTGGTGCAGAACGTCCGGGTCCTGGCGATCGCCCAGGACGTGGAGCGGCCGTCCGCCTCGGGGGCCTCAAGTACGCCGCAGATCGGCTCTAATGAGGTCAACTCCAAGGCGGGCTCTGCCACCGTGGCCCTGACGCCGCAGCAGATTCCGCCGGTCAGCATTGCTGCCCAGCGGTCCGTCAACCAAACCCTGCTTCTTGCCTTGCGTCCCTACGGCGACCATGACGGTGCCGGCGTGGCGCAGTGTGCCCTCTAGCCGGAAAGGGGCCAAAGCGTGCGCAATCCCAGAGTCCTGCTAATTGACCAACAGCAAGTAAACCGGGCTGAGGTCCAGAAGATGCTGGCCCTTTCCGGGTTTGCCGTGCTCGGCGAGGCCGGCTATGGCATTGAGGCCTTGTCCCTCGCCAAGGAGGTACAGCCTGACCTCATCGTCGTGGCTCTGGAGGAGCCGGCTGTCCGCGCCCTGCAGACCATGGAGGCGCTGAGCGACCTCCTGCCTGGCTCGCCCATCGTCGTCTACTCATCAATCCGCGACCCCATCAGCATCCGCAAGGCGATGCAGATCGGCGTCAAGGACTACCTGGCCACGCCGCTCAAGGAAGAAGAGCTGATCAACTCCCTGCATGCCGTACTGGCGCAGGAAGAGCGACGGCGGCAGCGCCTGTCGGGCGAGATCGAGGAGCCAGCAGCCGCCGGCACCGTGATCACCGTCTTCGGCGCCAAGGGCGGCATCGGCAAGACCACCATCTCCGCCAACCTGGCGTCTGCCATCGTCTCGAAGACGAACCAGACCGCCGTGCTGGTCGACCTCGATACTCGCTTCGGCGACGTGGCGATCCTCATGGACATCCCGGTGGAGCGTAGCATCGCCGACCTGGCGATGCCGGAGGAAGAGATCACCAAGGAGATGGTGCAGGAGTGTCTTTACACGCACCACAACGGCATCTCCGTCCTACCGGCGCCGATTCGCCCTACGGACTGGCGCAGCGTGCACGCCGGGCACATCGAGCGGATCATAACTTTGCTGGCCCAGAACTATGACTACGTCATCCTGGACACGCCCGGTACCTTCAACGACATCGTCGCGCGGGCGCTGGAGATGGCGACCATCGTCCTCCTGGTGGCCACGGTCGATATGGCGAGCCTCAAGGACACGCTGCTGGCGCTGGACATGCTCCGCTCCTGGAACTTCCCGCAGGAGCGTGTGAAGCTCGTTGTCAACTCAGTGAACGATGTCCTGGTCCTGCAGCCGCAAGACATCAAGCGCATGCTGGGCCGCGAAGTCTTCTGGACCATCCCCTACGACCGCAGTGTCGCGGCAGCGAGCCAGGAGGGCATGCCGGTGGTCTCCTCCAAGCCGCAATCGGCGGCCGCGCAGGCTCTGCTGGAGATGGCATACCACCTGACCGGCATCAAGAGCGCGCCGGCAGCTGCCGCACCTTCGGAGCCAAACGCTAAGCCCAAGCACAGGGGCATCCTTAGCCGGCTCACCAGTCAATCGGAAGAGAAGTCCAAGGCCAAGGAAGAAGAAGAACGAGTAAAGGTTGAGGCAGAGTAGTCATGACGCAATGGCAGAGCAGCAGATTCGTTGGCGCCTCACAGAAGATGGAGCCTCGCCAGCCCGCCCGGACAACCCCGGGACGCTACAGCGAGGACATGGAGCAGCTCATCTTCCGCATGCACCAGCTCCTCATTGAGGAGCTGGACTCCGACCAGATGGGGGCGATGGCCCCCGATGAGCGGCGGCAGGTGGTTGAGCAAGCCGCCCAGGCGCTGCTGCGCCGCGAGCTGCCGAACGTCGGTGGCATCACCCGCGACCAGATCGTCAATCGCGTTGTCGACGAGGTCGTGGGCCTTGGCCCGCTGGAGGGCCTGATGAAGGACGCGTCTGTGTCCGAAGTCATGGTCAACGGCAGCGCCGATGTCTACTTTGAGCGCGAAGGTATCCTCTACCTGAGCGACGTCCGCTTTCGCGACCCAGCGCATATCATGCGCATCATCGAGCGCATCATCGCGCCGATCGGCCGCCGCGTGGACGAGAGTTCGCCCATGGTGGACGCTCGTCTGCCGGACGGCTCCCGTGTCAACATCATAATCCCGCCGGTCTCGCCGAGCAGCCCGACCATTACCATCCGAAAGTTCCGCGCGGACAAGATGACCATGGATGATCTGGTTGCCGCGGGAACGCTGAGCCAGGAGATTGTCCATTTCCTGGACGCCTGCGTTCGGCTCAAGCTCAACATCCTGATCTCTGGTGGTACCGGTACCGGTAAGACAACCTTCCTCAATGCGCTCTCTGCCTATATTCCTGAGAACGAGCGCATCGTCACCATTGAGGACCCAATCGAAATGAAGATGCAGCAGCCGCACGTGGTCAGTCTTGAGGCCCGGCCGTCCAACATCGACGGCCGTGGCGAGGTGACCCAGCGTGACCTGCTGCGCAACACCCTGCGTATGCGGCCTGACCGTATCATCATCGGTGAGGTGCGCGGCTCGGAGGCGTTCGACATGCTGAACGCTATGAACACCGGCCACGAGGGCTCACTATCGACGATCCACGCTAACTCGCCGCGAGACGCCATGTCCCGTGTCGAGAACATGGTCCTGATGGCCAACCTGGACTTGCCTGACCGCGCCATCCGCGAGCAGGTAGCTTCGGCTCTGCACCTGATCATCCACCTCGCCCGCGGTGCCGACGGTGTCCGCCGGGTCACACACATCACTGAGATCAACGGCATGGAAGGCCTGGTCATCACCATGCAGGACCTGTTCCACTTCGAGCAGTCCGGCGTGGCGGAAAACGGACACATCCTGGGCGATCTGCGCCCCACGGGTATCCGGCCCGGTTTCGCCGAGCGGTTCGAGATGGCCGGCATATCAATGCCGCAGGGCCTCTTCCTTGGCCAGAGGATCTAAAGCATGGGTTTGCTAATCATCATCGCGCTGCTGATCGTGGCGGCCGTTCTTGCCCTGACATTCGCGGTGTTCGGCCGCTCGGAAGGCAGCCCGCGCATCGGGCGCCTGATGCAGTATCGCAGCGATGCCGAGGCTGAGACTGTCGACCTCGATCAGACGGTCCTGCGCAGCGAGGTGGAGAGTCAGCGAGGCCCGTTCAGTCGCTATTTCGGGCGGATGAAGGGCGCGGAAGCCATGCAAGAGGAGCTGGAAAAGGCTGGCTTGCCCTTGCGTGCATCCGAGTTCTACATGATTCGCTATGCGGCCGCGGTCGTCGGATTCCTGGCGGCAATTCTGCTGCTCCGCAGTGCCACCGGCGTCGTCCTCGGTGTGCCGTTCGGCATGGGTGCCTTCTTTATTCCGGGCATCTACGTCCGTCTCAAGAAGCGCAGCCGCATGCGTAAGATCGATAGCCAATTGGGTGAGCTCCTGACGTTCGTCTCCAACTCACTCAAAGCAGGCTACGGTCTGATGCAGGGTCTGGAGTTTGCCAGCCGGCAACTTCGCGACCCGATTGCGGAGGAGATCCGGCACACCTTGCGGGACGCCAGCCTTGGCATGGCCGCAGAGGAATCGATCAACGGCCTGGGAAGGCGCCTGGAAAGCGCTGATATGGATATGGTAGTCACAGCTATCAACATCCAGCGCAGCGTGGGCGGTAACCTGGCGGAGATCCTGGATAACGTTGCCTTTACTATGCGGGAGCGCCAGCGCATTCGCGGCGAGATCCGCACGCTGACGGCGCAGCAGCAGATCTCTGGCTACATCGTCTGCGCGCTGCCGATCTTCGTTGGCGCGGCCTTCTTCCTGCTTAACCCGTCCTACATCTCGCTGCTCTTCACGGAGTCGCTTGGCAGGGTCATGCTGGCCATTGCAGCAGGCCTGCAGGTGCTGGGAATTGTCATCATCCGTCGGATCGTCAACATCGAGGTATAGAGAATGCTGTTTGTAATTGGCCTATTGGTGTTTGCGGCCGTCAGCCTGGCGCTGGTAGCAGTGAGCAGTCGCCGTGCCTCCGCGTTGGAGACGCGAATGGACACGCTGCGCCAGGTCACGCGAACCGAGAACGCTCCACTGGCAGATGAGGCCGCACCGTTCGGTGACCGCGTCTTCCGACCGGCACTGCGCGGGGTCGGTCGCCTGGCGATGTCTTTGCTGCCAACCTCGATTCTCAAGAACGTCGAGCAGCAGCTGATCATGGCTGGCAGCCCGACCAACGTGGTGACCTTCGCCTCCATCTGGCTCGGAGTCGTCGTGGGTGGCGCTTTCTTCGGCCTGCTGATGGGCCTTTCGATGGGCAGCTTTGGTATCCAGACGTTCTCGATGTTGGTGTTTGGAGCCGTTGTGGGCTATATGCTGCCGCGAATGTGGCTCAAGAGCCGCGTCGGCAAGCGGCAAAAGCAGGTGCTGCGCGCCCTGCCTGACGCCCTGGACATGATCACCACCTGCGTGGAGGCCGGTCTGGGCCTGGACGCGGCGCTGGCTCGCGTAGCCGAGCGCACCGAGGGGCCACTGGGCAAGGAACTCAGCGAGACCTTGCGGGAGATCGCCATGGGCCGCCTGCGCCGGGACGCCCTGACCGAGATGGGCGACCGCACGGGCGTCGAGGACCTGATCATGTTCGTCGGTGCAATTACCCAGGCGGAACAGCTGGGTGTCGGCATCACCCAGGTCCTGCGAGTGCAATCTGAGCAGATGCGCGTGCGCCGCCGGCAACGGGCTGAGCGCGCCGCTCACGAGGCGCCCGTGAAGATGATGATCCCGCTGGTCTTCTTCGTCTTTCCGGCGTTCCTGGTGGTCATCCTGGGCCCGGCCATAATCGAACTGACGAGGGAGCTCTAACGAGCCCCCTCAACGAGGCGACCGCCATGCCCCTGGGCGAAATACTGAGGAAGCAAAGGGAGCAGATGGGCATGAGCCAGGCCCAGCTGGCGGCGGCAGCCGGTCTCAGCCAGGGCTACCTGTCCCAGATCGAGAACTCTGAGGTGGCCAACCCCAGCGCGGCCGTGCTCTTTCGTCTGGCGCAGGCGCTCCACCTGGACCCGCGCAGCCTCTTGCCGGACGACCCGCGTTACTTCGGGACGGCTGAGGCGGAGAAGTTCGAGACGCCCGTTGATCCTGACCTGCTGCGCTTCCTGGCCCAGCTGACCACGGAGCAGCAGACCTCTCTGCTAATTTTCCTGCGTAGGATGGAGGAGGCAACCGAAATTGAGCAGCCTCGCCATTAACGCTGATACCGTCACCGTGACGGACCAGGATCGCCGTGCCGTCGTCGCGCGGGAGGTCCGCATCGCGAAGTCCCCGTGGTCGCGTTTTCTGGGGCTGATGGGACGCCGCAGCCTGCGCGAAGGCGAGGGCTTGCTGCTTATCCCGGGCGGTTCCATCCACACGCTGTTCATGCGCTTCCCGATTGACGTGTTCTTCCTGGACAAGGAGTGGCGCGTGCAAAAGGTGGCCCGCAACGTCAAGCCCTTCCGGCTGGCGTTCGCCAGGCGCGGAGTACGAGCCGTCCTCGAGGTACCGGCGGGCACGGCGGCGGCGATCGGCGCCGAGCAGGGCGACACGCTGCTGATCAGCGTATGAGGACAGTGAAGCGGGACTTACTTGTCTTCGCGGACAGAGGTCAGCCGCTGCCAGACCTGCTGGCGGTGGCGCTCCGCCTCGGCGCGCCGGGCGGCACCCAGCACCTGCCGCAGGCGGGCAACCTCGACCAGCTCACGCAACTCGGCGTCACCCGGATCGGCGGACGCTTCGATTGCGGCGCTGAGGTCTTGGGCTTTGCGGTCGCTGGTCATAATTCGAAAAGAGGGCAATTTCCGCCTTCTAGGGCCAAAACTGACTATATTGATATAGCAATATGATTCTAGCTGTCAAGTGCAACTACCTTGACTTACGCTTGAAAAGCGCCCAAAATTTCGTTCACGCGCTCATGGAGACGAGACAATGCAGTTAGGCAACAGGATCAGGGAGCTGCGTGAGGAACGCGGCGTCACCCAGGGTCAACTGGCCGCGAAGGCACAGGTGAGCCAGGGTTACCTATCCCAGCTGGAGAACGGCGACGTGCGCAACCCCAGCGCCGGCGTCCTGCTGCGCGTGGCCGATGCGATGAAGGTTGAGCCGGATGACCTCTTCGAGGCGGCCGGCTATCCCACTGTCCGTGCCTTGCGTCAGCTTTACGCTGAGTACGAGGCGAGCATCGATCCTGACCTGGTGCGCTACCTGGGCCGGCTAACCCGCGATAAGCAGCGGCGGCTGCTCTTCCTCCTGGAGGGCATGGAGAACCTGCTGAAGCTTGAAGGCAAGCTCCCGGAGGAGGCAACGCCCGCTACGGCGGAGATCGAGCCTCCCGCGGTCGAGCGGGCCGACCCGGCGCAGGATCTCCTCACCCGGCTCCAGGGCTGAGCCATGGCTGACTTCCCGGAAAAGGCGTCTCTCGCCGATAAGGTAGACGCTGACCTTCTCCAGTTCCTCGCCCGGATGCCCAAGCGCCAGCAGCGCCAGGTGCTGTTGCTGCTCATGGTCGTAGAGAACCTCCTCTATGAAATGATGCGCGAACGCCGCATGCGCGAAGACCTGGAATAACTTCCCGAGCTGCAAACGAAAGAGGGGACCCCGCCCGCGGGTCCCCTCTTTCACGATTGGAGGTAGCTATCTATCTAGCCAGGTGATTTCCGTCTCAGTTGCTGTAGCAGCAGCTTCCAGGTCTCTTCCTGCTGCTTGCTGCCGCGCTGCGCGGCCCGCAGGGCCTCAGCGCGGCGCAGGCGCGCTACTTCCAGCAGTTGGGCGATCTCTTCGTCGTCGCTGTGGGGTTCGAGGCCGGCGATCAGCTTATCGACCTCTCGCGCTAGCTTGTCCGCCTTTGTCTTCTCTGTCATTGTCCCCCTTGATAGAGGCCGTTTTTGTCGATGATGTTACGCAGCCGGCGTAGCCCGCGGAAAACTGCAACACGAATGTTGATCTCCGTGGTATCGAGGACGTTGGCGATCTCGCGATTGGTCAACTCGGCATCGAACTTGAGAGCGATGACCTCTTGCTCCCGTGGGGGTAGTTGCTGAACCAGTCGCGCTAGGGCCGCTGCCTCTTCCTTCTTGAGCAAGCGCTCCTCCGGACCGGCGTGCTGGCTGGTGAGGCTGAGCTCCCATGTGGCTTGCGTCCAGGCCTCCTCAACCGGCTTCTCTTTGCGCCAGTGTGTCACCATCTCGTTGCGAGCGATGGCGAAGAGCCAGGAGCCGATGGAGTCCGGCGAGCGCAGGCTCCCCATCTTGAGGTATGCCTTCTCAAAGACGGCCGAGGCGATGTCCAGCGCCAGGTCCTCGTCGTTGAGACGGTTCTGAGCGAAGGCGTAGACCTTGGGGAAATAGTGGTCGTAGACCTCAGTGAAGGACGGCAACTCGCTGAGCGTCGGCCTTTCGGCCACGCGCGGAGCCGCGGTCTCGTAGTACGCCCTCGCTGTAGTCATAGCTACAGTATCGAAAGGCGGGGTGAATCCGACGGTGAATTGGTTACGTCTTAGAGTGAACCTTGGGTTAACAGCTCGTCAGGCTTGATAGGCCTGGTCCAGCAGCTCCACCACGTGGAAGACGCGTCCGCGCCGTCCCTGGCGCTTGAGGCCGGCCTCCAGCTGCAGGATGCAACCCGGGTTGGACGTGGCGATGATCTGCGCGCTCGTCTCGCTAACCTCTGCCATCTTGCTGTCCAGCACCTGCAGGGACATCTCTCGGTTGGTCAGGTTGTAGATGCCGGCGCTGCCGCAGCAGCGGTCCGGGTGGGCCATCTCCAGCAGCCGCAGGCCGGGGATCGACTCCAGAATCTGGCGGGGTTGGCTGCGAATGCCCTGGGCGTGGCCGAGGTGGCAAGAGTCCTGGTAGGTAACCGTGGCGTCGATCCCTGTAGCGGGCGGCTGGAACGGCAGCTCCACCAGGAACTCCGAGATGTCCTTCACCATCGCCGAGAAGCTCCGTGCCTTCTCCCCGTAGGTGGGGTCGTCCGCTAGCAGGTGGCCGTACTCCTTGAGCGCGGCGCCGCAGCCGGCCGCGTTGATGATAATCGCATCGACACCGGCCGCCAGGAAAGCATCGATGTTGCGCCTGGCGAGCGCCATCGCGGTGGGGCGGTCCCCGTTGTGCGAGAAGAGAGAGCCACAACAGGCCTGATCGGGCGGCGAGATGACTTCGCAGCCGTTGTGCACCAGCACGCGGGCGGTGGCGCGATGGATATCGCCGTAGGCAGCCGCCATCATGCAGCCGGCGACCAGCGCTACCCGTCGCAGTGCCGGTGCTTGAGGCCGGGCCATTACCCCGCGCGGACTGAAGGGGAGGCCTCGCAGTTCCGGTGCCAGTTGGGAGGCTTCGCGCAGGCGCCGCGGCAGGAATCGCTCCGCCAGGGCACGCAGGCCGGAGCGCTGGTAGAGCCGTAACAGCGTCGCCAGTAGGCGCAGGCGACGCGGGTGCGGAATGGTCTGGCGCAGCAGGAAGGCGCGCAGACGCCACGACAGGGGAGCGCGACCGCTCGAAAGGATGTCGGCGCGGGCGTCCTCCATGATCGCCCCGAAGGGCACCCCTGAGGGGCAAACGGCCTCGCAGTTGCGGCACTGCAGACAGAGGTCGATGTGCCCGGCGGCGGTCGGTGTCGGCTCGATGCGGCCCTTGGCGATCGCTTTCATCAGGTAGAGCCGGCCGCGCGGCGACTCAGTCTCCAGGCCCAGCTCCAGGTAGGTGGGGCAGCTTTGTAGGCAGAGGCCACAGTGGACGCAGCGGCTGAGGTCGACGTCCGTCGGCGCGAAAGTAGTACGGAAGCCGCTCTTCTCGGCCACTAGAGCCCTCCCAGGAAGCGGCCCGGGTTGAGGACACCAGCAGGATCGAACTGCTGCTTGATCCGACGCATCAGCTCGAAGTCGGCTCGCGTCGCGCCGAAGACGTCGATGGAGCGCTTGAGCTCGACTGGGCAGACTCTCGCGACGGCGTTGGCGTCGAGAGAGCTGACCTCATCCCAGAGTCGCTGGGCTTCGCTGCCGTCGGCCCAGGCGGCGATGACGGCGCCGCTCAGGGGCCGTGCCAGCAGCCGCGGTGCCGGCGATATGGCGGCGAGCGCGTCAACGATTTGCGGCAGGCGGGCCGGCTGGCAGCTCAGTCGGCAGACCAGCTCGCCAGCCGGCCTTGCCGACTCGACGGCCTGAGTCTCATGGCAGCCGGATTCCGCCGCCAGGCTGCGCGCCTCTGCCAGCGAGCGCTCGACACCGGCCGGCGTCCCAGCCAGGCCGAGGAAGAGACGAGGCGTTTCCGCCGGGCCGAGGAACAGTTCAGCGCTCTCGAGCGAGAGACCGTGCTTTTGCAGCTCACGCGTCAGCCGGCAGGCCGTCCCGACGTCCGGCGAAACCAGCGCTAAAAGCTTGCGCCTTTTTGGCAGCGGCGCCACCTTAAACGTCGCCTCGACGATGACGCCGAGCGTGCCGAAGGAGCCGGTGTACAGCTTGCAGAGGTCGTAGCCGGCGACGTTCTTAACCACCTTGCCGCCCACGCGGGTCAAACGCCCGTCCGGTGTCACCACGCGCAAACCGATTAACCAGTCGCGGGCGGAGCCGTAAGTGCCTTCCCAGGCGCCGCGTGAGTCCGTCGCCAGGCGGCCACCGATCGTCGCGCGGTCAGACAACGGCGCGTCAAGCGGCAGGAACTGACCGGCGATCGCCAGGTGCTCCTGCAACGCGGCCAGCGTGATCCCGGCCTCGGCTGTCACCGTGAGGTCGGCCGGCTCGTGTTCCAGCACGCGGTTGAGGCCCCGCAAGTCGAGCGCGATGTCGTGGCGGGCGAGCAGGTTGCCGATCGACATCAGGGTGCCGCCGCCCCAGGGGATGACCGTCAGGCCGTTATCGCTGGCGTAGCGTAGGCACTCCGCGACCTGTCCGGCGCTAGCGGGCGTGACGACCGCCTGCGGCGCCATGCCGTCGGTCAGGAACTCGCCGGCGGCGGGCTGGCTCACGCGGTCGGCGCCCAGCGTCCGCGCCAGCCCGTCCAGAGATGTCGTTCCGTTGACCATCGCCAACCGCCTAGATGTAGGCGTCCGGGCCCACCCTGGCGATGGCGGCGCTCATCGCGGAGGAGACCTCGCCGCAGCCCTTGGAGGTAGGGAAGACCTTGCGCGGGTTGAAACCCTCGCCGCCACCGAAGGCCGCCTTGAGACGTGACATAACGAGGAGGTCGTCCTCCGAGAAGATCCAGCTCATGTAGTTGCGCTTCTCGAAGCCGACGCCGTGCTCGCCGGTAATCGACCCGCCAGCATCGACGCAGAGCCGCATGATCTCCTCGCCGCACTCCAGGACACGGGCGGTCGAGCCCTCGACCCGCTCGTCGAACAGCAGGTTGGGGTGCAGGTTGCCGTCGCCGGCGTGGAAGACGTTGGCCACCAGGAATTCGTAGCGCTCACAGATGTCGTAGACGCCGCGCAGCACCTCCGGCAGGCGGGTGCGCGGTACCACGCCGTCCAGGATGTAGTAGGACGGTGCCAGGCGGCCCAACGCGCCCAAGGCGCTCTTGCGACCGGCCCAGAGGCGCTCCCGTTCCTCCGGCGCCAGGCCGATGCGAACTTCGCGAGCCCCCTCCTGTTCACAGATCGAGCGGATCTCCGTCATCTCCTCTTGTGTCTCCTCGCGCAGGCCTTCCACATCGATCAGCAGGACGGCACCGGCGTCGGGCGGGTAGCCGGCATGAATATATTCCTCTACAGCGCCCATCGTTACGCGGTCCATCAGCTCCAGCGCTGCCGGTACGATGCCGCGCGCAATAACTGCTGATACGGTGCGGCTGGCCTGGTCGACAGTCTCGAAGATCGCCAGCAGCGTGACGGCGCTCTCCGGCAGCGGCAGCAGCCGCAGCAGCGCCTTGGTGGCGATGCCCAGCGTCCCCTCTGAGCCGACGAAGGCGCCGGTCAGGTCGTAACCGGGCCGGGATGCCTCGCTGCCCAGCCAGACCAGGTCGCTGTCCGGCGTGACAATCTCCAGGCCCAGGACGTGGTTGACGGTGACGCCGTAGCGCAGGCTGTGTGGCCCGCCGGCGTTCTCCGCCACGTTGCCGCCGATGGTGCAGACGCGCTGGCTGGACGGGTCCGGCGCGTAATAGAGGCCGTGTGGAGCGGCTGCCCGGCTGACGTCCAGGTTGATGACGCCCGGCTCAACCAGCGCCGTGCGGTTCTCCGCGTCAATGGCGAGGATGCGATTGAGGCGTGAGGTGACGATGGTGACGCCGCCCGCGCAGGCCAGGGCGCCGCCGGAGAGCCCGGTGCCGGCGCCGCGCGCAGTCACCGGCAACTCGTGGCGCCGCGCGATGCGCACCACCTCCGCCACCTGCTCCGCGCTCGCGGGCAGCACTACGACCTCCGGCACGCCCTTGTCGATCGTGCCGTCGAACTCGTAGACCAGGACGTCTTCCGGCGCGTGCAGCACCCAGCGTTTGCCCACGGCGCGCTGCAGCTCAGAGACGACTTTGCGGTTCACCCGTCAAGTCTATCATCCGTCCGATGCAACGGCAGAGAACGCTTAGCCGTGGCGCGTAGGAGGTGATCTTTCGCCGTGGATTGCATAATTGCGTTATGCAATCGCAACGACCGGCGTCTAGAAACGAGAGAGGTAGGCCAAAATGGTGCCCAATCGCAGGTCTCATGGCCATCCAGTCCGCCGCCTCGGCGCGTTAAAGTAGGATTCAGGAAGCGCAGGACAGAACCACGGAAGATAGCGAAGGATCAGCAAACCGGCAGGCAGGGCGGTTACGTGCGGCCGCCGGACACGGCTGGTCGAGTTGGCTTGTGGTCGGCGGACTTCTTGGCGCAATGATGGCCGTGGCGCTGATCGTCGGTTGCACGCGCCCGGCTGCTCGGCCGGGCAGTGGTGCTCCTGTTGGCGGGACTCCTGCCGCTGAAACCCCACTACCCGGCTCATCACTGGGCCCGGAAACTGCATCCGACGCGCCGCCACCGCCGGTGCTGCCGCTGCCGGAAAACGTCGCGCTCTCGCCTCAGCTCGCTGCACTGCTGTCGACTCTTGTCGGAGAGGTGGAGACGTATTCGGAGGCAGAGGGCGGCATCGACGTGGCGATTGCCGTCACGGACGTGCAGACCGGCCAGACGCTATCGATAAGCGGCAACGTCTTGCACCGCACCGGCTGCACCATTAACCTCTTCGCGCTGTTGGCCGCAACTGAACGCTTCCAGGCCGGCGCCGCAGACCCGGGGGATTATGCCTACTCTATTCGGGTTGGCATCGGCTCCAGTTACCCGCCGGAGGTCAAACGCTTTCTAGAGGCTGTCTTCGGCAGCCAGGAGGAGGGCGCCGCCTATGCGCAATCGCTTATGCGCAGCTGGGGGCTATTGACTTCCGTTTTTGACCACGTCCCCTATTACGGCGATGGTGACACCAACAACTACCTGACGGCGCTCGAGACAAACCTGACCCTGGCGCAGCTCTATCGAGGCCAGCTGCTGTCGCCTGAGTGGTCAGCATACGCGCTCGAGGTGCTGATGGACATCGATCCGGGCCTGAACTACATGCTGCCGGGCCTGCTGCCGGAAAACGCGGTGGTTGCCCACAAGATCGGCTATTACTGGGACGGCGACGGCTGGGTCACAAACGACGCTGGGATTGTGCTCTTCGATGGTGCTGACGGCCAGACGAAGGCCTATACCATCTCCTACTTCGCGCAGCAGGCCGCCACGGAGTACATCGGTAGCTGGCTGGCGGCGCGGCTCTCCGGCATCGTCTGGGACTACTTCGCTGGCATGTACGGCGCGGGAGAGAACTCCTATGAGCCTGGGCCTCCGCCCTATTACGCTCCTGCCACGGACTGGCAGGCCCCCGCTGCCCAGGAGGCCCCCGACGAGCTGGCCGCCGACGGCGCTCCAGCCGAAGGCTAACCGTATCCCGCTAACCGCGTTTGTAATTCACACGAGCGTATAATATCCCCATGACAAGCCTACGGAGGACGCGATGCCGCGGTCTATCTGGAACGGCGTAATTAGCTTCGGCATGGTCAGCATCCCGGTGCGGCTGTTCACCGCCACCGAGGGCAAAGACATTAGCTTCAACCTCCTGCACGAGGTCTGCGGCACCCGCATCAAGCAGCAGCGCTGGTGCCCGACCTGCGAGCGCGAGGTGCCCTGGGAAGAGACGGCTCGCGGTTACGAATACGCCAAGGGCCAGTACGTGAAGCTGGAGGATGAGGACTTCGAGAAGCTGCCGATCGCCTCGAAGCACACCATCGAGCTTTCGTCCTTCGTCAAGGCCGAAGACATCGACCCCATCTACTACGAGAAGACCTACTACCTGGAACCCGACGATACCGGCCGCAAACCGTTTGCCCTGCTGATGCGAGCCCTCACCGAGAAGAAACTAACTGCCGTGGCCAAGATCGCCATCCGAAATAAGGAGCGCCTCTGTTCCCTGCGCCCGTACCAGGGCGTCCTGGCGCTGGAGACGATGCTCTACCCGGACGAGATCCGCAAACCGGAGACCGAGGGTCTGGACGACATTGAGGTTAACGAGCGTGAGCTGCAGATGGCGATGAGCCTGATTGAGTTGCTGACCGAAGAAGAGTTCGACCCCTCTCGCTACCAGGACGAGTACCGTCAGAAGCTGATAGAGCTGATCGAGGCCAAGCTGGAGGGCGTCGAGATGCCAGAGGAGGCGCCGGCGCCTGCCCGTATCACCGATCTCATGGCAGCCCTGCGCGCCAGCGTGGAGGCAGCCAAGGCTCGCAAGGACGCCGAAGAGCCGCCAGCGGCCAAGCCCGCTCGCGGGCGCCGCCGCGCCGCTGCCGGCTAAGGGTGCGCCCGGCCATGGCGGCCAACCTGCCCCGGGCGCAAGCACTGCCTGCGACCCTGGAGCCGATGCTCCCGGCGCCGGCTGTTGAGCCCTTCGACTCCGACAAGCACTTCTTTGAGCTGGAGTGGGATAGCCTGCGGGCGCTTGTCTTCCTGGAGGGCGGCCACGTTCGAGTTCAGGACATCTACCAGCGCGACGTCACTGCTCGTTTTCCGGAGCTGGCGCAGCTAGCCGGTCGCATGCGCGGCGACGGCGTAATCCTGGATGGCGAGATCGTAGCGCTAGACGAGACGGGGCGGCCGGACTTCGGCCGCCTGCAGCGGCGCCTGGCGGCCGCGGACAGCGAAGCCGCTCGCCTGTCGATGGACCATCCGTTCACGTATCTGGCTTCGGATATTCTTTACGCGCACGGTCAGCCGCTGCTCCAGGCGCCGCTGACGCAGCGCAAGAGCACGTTGCAGCGCCTGGTGCGGCCAGCGGAATGCCTATTCGTCAGCGAGTACACAGAAGGCGAGGGCATCGCTTTCTTCGAGGCTGCCCGCGATAATGGCCTCGGCGGCGTCTCAGCACGGCTCAAGGCCAGCCCCTACCTGCCGGGCGGCCGCTCTGAGAACTGGCTCAGCTTGCGCGTCTTTCAGGTGCAGGAGTTCGTCATCGGCGGCTACACCTTCGGCGGACCTAGCGGCGCCAAGGGCAAACGCGGTGCCGGACCCGTTGCGTCCCTGCTGGTCGGCCTCTTCGACTCAGAGGGCGACCTCTATTACGTCGCCGAGGTGCCGGTTGGGCTGCCGCCGGCCGAAGCGACCTCGCTGGCGGCGACCCTGGACTCGCTGGTCAGCGCCGACTCGCATTTCGCCCTGCCACCGCGCCTGCAGCGTCTCGCCTATTGGTGCCGGCCGGAGCTGGCCTGTCGCTTGCGCTTCAGCTCCTGGACAGCGGACGGGACTCTGCGCTTCCCGGTCTTCGTTGGCCTGCGACCCGACGTCCCGGCCCAGTTTTGCCGGATCGAGGGCAGTTGACAGCCCGCGCCGGGTGCCTAGAATTAAGCCAAGTTCAAGGAGGTCGGTCCGTTTCCTGAAATCGGCAGCTTTTGGCGGCGGGCCAGAGGCGGTAAAGGCCCTTATCCCCTTTCTCGGCACTTATCTTTCTTGTCATAAGTCTCCCAAAGGGCTCCCTCCTCTGCCCACCCCGGCTGTCTTCGTCGCCACGAGCAAAAGCTCTGATCGTCAGAGTGGGGAGTACCTTTTGTTAGCTGAAGGGCTGGCGCGGTCGTATACGGTGGAGGAGGCGTTTGCCTACTGCCGTCAGTTGGCGCATGGCCACCGCGAGAACTTTACGGTCGCTTCGTTTCTGCTGCCGGCTGATAAGCGGCGCTACATGTACTCCGTGTACGCCTTCTGTCGTGGCGTCGACGACCTGGGCGACGAGGCTGAGGGCGACCGTCTAGCGCTGTTGGATGACTGGGAGTCCGAGCTGCGCAGCTGCTACGAGGGCTCGCCGCGCCATCCGGCCTTTGTGGCTCTGCGCGAGACGATCTCGGCCTTCGACATACCCCCGGAGCCGTTCCTGCGGCTCATCGAGGCCAACCGGATGGACCAGCGCAACAGCACCTATGACACCTTCAGCGACATCGTCTATTACTGTGAGCACTCCGCGAACCCCGTCGGCCACCTGGTGCTCTATCTCTTCGGCTACTCGGACCCAGAGCGACAGGCCCTCTCTGACGCGACCTGCACCGCCCTGCAGCTGGCCAACTTCTGGCAGGACGTGGCGCGCGACCTGGAGAAAGGGCGCTGCTACATCCCCCTGGAGGACATGCAGGCGTTCGGCTACAGCCTGGAGGCCCTCAAGGGCCGCGTCTACAACCACTCGTTCCGGCGCCTCATGGCCTTTGAGGTGCAGCGCGCCCGCAGCCTCTTCGCCGATGGCCTTGGCCTTATCGGCACGGTAGACCGGCGTCTGCGCGTTGATCTCAAGCTATTCTCGCTCGGCGGGCTGACCGTACTGTCAGCTATCGAGGCGATCAACTACGACGTCCTGCATCGCCGGCCGTCACTCTCGCGACTGCAAAAGGCCGGGCTCTTCCTGCGCGTCTTGATGCCGCGGCAGATATCGGCCAACGGAGGCAGGCCGTGACGACGCTGGCGCCACCGGTCAGCGCCTACCAGTACTGCCAGGAGCTGACCAAGCGCGAGGCCAAGAACTTTTACTACGGCTTCTTCCTGCTCTCGCCGCCGCGCCGCCGCGCCATCTACGCTGCCTACGCCTTTGCGCGGCAGTGCGACGACATCGTCGACCAGGACCTGC
>DASRHH010000095.1:0-10527 GCA_035650635.1 Dehalococcoidia bacterium
GAAGCGGTCGGCCCAGCGCTGCCACAGCTCCACTAGCTCCTCAGCTGCCAGGGAGCGGTTCTCTCGTGAGAGGACGTAGTGCCCGTCCACCAGCAGCTCGCTGGTCGCCGGGTCCAGCGCTATCGCGACCTGGTCGCCGGGCCTGTGGCCTGACGATTCGATCGCTTGCACCACCAGCTCGGCGGCTTCCTCGTTGCGAGGCAACGGCGGGGCGAAGCCGCCCTCGTCGCCGACGTTGGTGGCCAGGCCGCGGCTCTCCAGCAAACGGCCCAGGGCGTGATAGACCTCGGCTCCCCAGCGCAACGCCTCGCTGAAGCTGGGCGCGCCGATCGGCATGACCATGAACTCCTGGAAGTCGACACCGCCGCGAGCGTGGCGGCCACCGTTGAGGATGTTGAACATCGGCACGGGCAGCAAGTTGGCGCCGGCGCCGCCGAGATGGCGATAAAACGGCTCGCCGGACTGTTGGGCGTCTACGCGCGCCACCGCCAGCGAGACGCCCAAGATGGCGTTGGCTCCCAGGCGCGATTTGTTGGGCGTGCCGTCCAGCGCTATCAGCGTCTCGTCTATGCTCTCCTGTTCGCAACAGTCGATCCCGACCAGCCTCGGTGCGATCGTCTCGTTGACGTTGGCGACTGCCCGCAAGACGCCCTTACCGCCGTAGCGGTTAGGGTCGCCATCGCGCAGCTCCACGGCCTCGTGGACTCCGGTTGAGGCTCCGGATGGCACCGCCGCTCGGGCGGACGTGCCGTCGATCAGGGTCGTTTCCACCTCGATCGTCGGGTTGCCGCGCGAGTCGAGGATTTCGCGGGCCTGGATGGCCTTAATTTGCATGAGAACCTACTTCAGACGGCGCGCCGGGCCTCTGCCAGCGCTATGGCTTTTTCGACAGCGTCGTGGGGGTCCTGAGCCCGCACCAGCCTCTCGCGGTCATGTCCGCGGTAGGAGAACTCCCAGGTGTCCAGGCCAACCAGAGGCTTGTTGTAGATGAAGGCGTAGGCAATCTCGCTGAGGGTGCCGTAAGAGCCGTCGATAGCGATTACGGCCTCGCTGGAGAGCACAACGATAGCGTTGCGGGCCGCGCCCATGCCGGTGAAGATGGGGAACTCGACACAATCATTGGGGGTGCTTTCGGCGGCATTGCGGCCCGGCATGATGCCGATGGTGTGGCCGCCCGCTTCGCGCGCTCCGCGGCAGGCCGCCTCCATGACACCGAGCCCGCCGCCGCAGACCACGGTTACGCCGCGGAGGGCCAGCTCCCGGCCTACCTCCTGCGCCAGGCGCTGAGGGTCAGTTCCGGGCGCAGTCTCTCCCCCGATGACGGCGATTTGCATGGTCTGGCTATGATACTACGCATTCTTGTCGCGGCAACTAGACGGCGGGCGCCGTGAAGGACCAGCGATAGCCGGCCTTTTCGCGGGTAATCTCAGTGGCTCCGGCGATGACGATCGTCGCCGGCCCGTTGATGCGGATGCCGGCGCGGTTATCCGCGTCCAGCTCAACGCGGCGGACCTGGCCGGGATCGTCGTTCTCGATGACCTCAACGATGAACTGCTGCTGCAGCGGCGCAGTCACGCGGACGAAGCCCTCGGCCTGCCAGCCCGAATCGGAGCTGGCGTCGTCCCGCAGCCCAATCTCCGGTATCGCGATGTCGTCCACGGCGAAGCCGGAGATGTTGGTCGCTTCGTCGGTGACGTACTCGAAGCGCAACAGCACCTTCTTGCCCGCGAAGGGCGCCAGGTCGACCGTCTCGTCCACCCAGCCGGCCTCCTTGCCGGGACCGCTGATGCCGGTGTAGCCGGGCCCGTAGGTCACGCGTAGCGGGTCGAAGGTGGTCGTATTGCGGCCGGGTAGAGCCTGCCAGGTGTGGCCGTCATCGGCGGAGACGGCGACGTAAGCGTAGTCCCAGTGCTCCTCGGTATCGAACCAGGTGCGGAAGTTCAGCGTGGCTTTGCTGACCGCCGAGAGGTCCACCTGGCGGGTCAACCGCGAGTCAATGTTGTCGCCGCGCCCGGAGAACCAGTAGGGGTTGCTGCCGTCGCCGGCCTTGACGAGCAGCGTCGTCTTGTCCCCCTCGATCTGGAAGATGCCGCCCGGCGCCGGCGGCGTCAAATGAAAGTAATCCGCACCGAACTGGCTGACGCTGTCTGTACCCTGCCGGTAGGTATCGACGCGGCTGACGTTGCGCACCCTCAGGGTCGCGCCGGCATGGCTGTAGGGCCCGGAAGAGGCGTCGAGGTAGTTGGCGACAATCCAGTCCGTAAACACCTCGCGAAAGCTGCTACCGCGCGGCTTGAGGAACGCGTCGATGCCGGCGATATCATCCGCTTGCTCAGCCACCAGCTCCTTGGCGGCTGCGGTGCCGCCGAAGCGTCCGAAGAGGTAGCGCATAAATAGCTCAGACGCGCCGTAGTGCTCGTCGGTCAGCGAGACCCAATCCGTGAGTTGGACGTCAGGCGATGCCAGGAAGGCAAATATCGGAGCCAGCCCGCCGCCTAACAGCTCAGCAGCCAGCTGCGAGAGCCCCTCGTTGACCCAGATCTCCTCCGACACGTCGACGTGTCCATGGATTACGTGCTGCAGCTCGTGCGCCAGCGTGGCCTTAAAGTTAGCTGAACCTGGGTCTTCGCCCGCGTCCATGTAAATGATCTCGCCCTCGTTGCTGTAGGCGTAAATCGCGCGGGTGTACTCATCGTTGTCGGTGACGTAGCCACCGACGCCGTCCAGGCGCCCGATGAAGATAATGATATGGGGGTCGCCATCGATGCCCGGGCGCCACTCCTGTCCGAAGGCCGCCGTGACCTGGGGGTAGACGGAGCCCTCAAAGTCCTGCGCCGCACGCCGCAGATTGGTGTCCGGCACACTGGTGCCGTCCGCCACGTAGAAGTAGGCGTTGTCTGTCACCAACCGTAGCTGCGCCTGGGTCGATCCCATCAGCCCGCTGGTGTTGTCGATGACGAAGAACTGGCGCGACGAGCCGACCTCAGGCTGCGGGCCCGGAGACAAGGTGCGCGGCGTGCTCGCCGGCGCCAGACCGAAGCGGACCGCCAGGTCGTAGAGGTCGCGGATCGGCGCGGCGGGGGCTGCGGCGCCGCCGGGCCGGGACGTATCCAGTGTGGCGCTGGCCGGAGGCGATGGCGTCGGCGAAGGCACCGGCGTACCTCCGCCTCCGCAGGCCGCCAGCAGGACCAGAGCGCAACAAACAAGGAAGGCGAGCGCTTCACGCGTCATCGCCTTCCTTGTTACCACTCGGCCCGCGATATAGCTAGGCGCGTGGGTGTGCCTTCTGGTACTCCTTGCGAACGTAGTCGCTGTTGAGGTGGGTATAGACCTGCGTCGTCGAGATGTTAGCGTGACCCAGCATCTCCTGGACACTGCGCAGAGGCATGCCACCCTTGAGCATGTGCGTCGCAAAGCTGTGGCGCAGGGTGTGAGGGGTGACCTCGCGCCCCAGGCCCGCCGCCTTGGCGTAGCCCTTCAGGATGAGCCAGAAGCCCTGGCGCGTGAGCCGCTCTCCTCGCCGGTTGACGAAGAGGGCCGTCTCATCCGGGTGCGCCAGCACCGGCCTGGACTCCTCCAGGTAGAAGTTCAGGGCCTCCACCGCCTGCTCATGGATGGGAATGCTGCGCTCTTTGGCGTTCTTGCCTAGGCAGCGCACGAACGGCTGGGCCCCCAGGCTGACGTTCTCCTTGTCCAGGGAAACCAGCTCCGTCACCCGCATGCCCGTGGCGTAAAGGAGCTCTAGCATGGCGCGGTCCCGCTTGGCCTCCGGGGTGCCGCGACGCGCCGGTTGCTCCAGAAGCTCGTCGACCTCATTGAGGGTGATCGCCTTGGGGAGGGTCTTGCCCACGCGGGGCGAGGCCAGACCATCGGCCGGGTTTCTCGAGATCGAGCCTTCCGCCGCCAGGAACACGAAGTAGGATCGCAGGGCCGCCACCTTCCTCGCCACCGAGGTCTCGGTGTAGCCGCGCGACTTCAGCTCGATGATGAAGTCCTGGATGGTGGCGCGGGTGACCGCGCCCCACTTGCATTCATCAGCGGACAAATGCTCGCTAATGTAGTCGGCGAGCTGCTGGAGATCATTCTTGTAGGCTGCGACGGTGTTGCCGGACGCCCCCTTTTCAACCGATAAGTACTCGACGAACTGCTCGATGGGCTTATGGAACTCGGACGTGCCGTTATGTCGCAACCTGCCGTGGGAACTAATCAATTGCTTTCACCTCCTTCCGTCCCGTAGTTGGCGCCTGACTTCCGGCCAGTGCCGGAAGCAGCCTTACACTGCAAAACGCTTTATAACCTACAGGGTTAACAGAGGACGAAAGTTTTGCGACCGTTTGCGGAAGTTATAAACGGCCAGTTGAGGGCCAGACGGGCCTAATCGAAGGGGTCTTCGGGTTGCCAGGCGCCGGGTGCGATGAGCGGCACGAAGCGGCAGGGGCCTCGCTTTTCGGTCGTAAAGCCGTCGTTGGTGCGGCGTACCAGAGTCAGCTCTTGCAGGTCGCGCCCGCCGACCGGAATGATCATCCGCCCGCCGACCGCAAGCTGTTCGACCAGCTCCTGCGGCACCGACGGAGCGCCTGCCGTGACGATCGTGGCGTCATAGGGAGCCTCGGCCGGCCAGCCCAGGGCGTCGCCGGAGACGAAGAGGCGAACGTTGTTGCAGCCAAGGCGCCGCAAGCGCTCTTCGGCCTGAGCGGCTAGCCGCGGCAGCCGCTCCACCGAGACGACCTCTCGCGCCAGCTCCGCCAGAATCGCGGCCTGGTAACCGGAGCCCGTGCCCACCTCCAGCACCCTCTCACTGCCGCCGAGCTGTAGTGCTTCCGTCATCAGAGCGACAATCGTCGGCTGCGAGATGGTCTGGCCGCCGCCGATAGGCAGGGGCCGGTTCTCGTAGGCCAGATGGCGCATCTCCTCCGGCAGGAAGGCCTCGCGCGGCACCCTGGCGATCGCTGCCAGCACCCTCTCGTCGCGGATCTCTCGTCGGAGCTCGTCGATGAGCTGGGCCTTGGCAACCTGCAGTCGATATTCGCGAAACGCTCGCAACTCTCCCACCACCTTCAAGTATACTCTCGCAATTCCGGGGCCCGAGATCGATGCGATGTACGTCTACTTCAACAATGACGCCCACGGCTATGCCATTGAGAACGCCCGCCGCTTGCGAGAGCTGCTACACGCTTGAGCCGCTAGCCACTAAATGGCGCGAAATTTTTGCCTCACTACTAGCACTTAACTGAATCACCCTTTATAAATGTTGTGACCTGACATGGATATTACGAAGCTGCCCATCGGCGGGCTAATCATCGCGGGCCTGGGAGTCGCAATCGCGGTCACCTTCGTCGTCGCTTTCGCTCTAACGAACGACGAGCGCGGCATTAGCGGCGAGACTGCCGTCGCCACCGAGGTTCCGCCACCTGGTGTCACCGCTGTCATCTCGATGGTGCCGACCCTGAAGTTCAACACCAATCGCCTCGTCGTCCCGGCCGGGCAGGTCGTAATCGAAGCGCGCAACACGGATGGCGGGACGCAGCACAACTTCGCGGTCTTCCCCTCCAAGCAGCAGATCAACGCCTCCAGCTCGCTGGGCGATACGCCTATCTGCGCCAACTGCACTCAGCGCGTGACGCTCAACCTGCAGAAGGGCGACTACTACTTCCGCTGCGACGTCCATCCGCAGATGGAAGGCACCCTCGTCGCTCAGTAGCCAGCGTCTAGCGGCCGTAACTAGAGCCCGCTGCGAACCTTCTCCGCCAGCGCCGTCGTGAACCCCGGCGTCGCCGCGATGTCCGCCAGGTCGGCCTCGCGGATCGCTTTAATCGATCCGAACTTGCGCAGCAGCGCCTTCTTACGCTTGGGCCCGACGCCTGGAATCGTGTCCAGGGCCGACTTTACGCTGGACTTGCCGCGCAGGTTGCGGTGGTAGGTTATGGCGAAGCGATGCGCCTCGTCGCGGATGCGCTGCACCAGATAGAGCGCCTGCGACGTCCTGGGCAGCACGATTGGCTCCGACATATCGACGACGTAGAGCTCCTCAAAACGCTTGGCCAGCCCGGCCAGCGGCACGTGGCCCAGCCCCATGTCCCGCATGACGTCGTGTGCCGCCGATAGCTGCCCCTTGCCGCCATCGACGATCACCAGGTCCGGCATCTGCCCGAAGGACTCGTCGCCGCCGCCCGGCTGCTCGCCGTTGCGCAGCGCCTCGGCGGCCCGGCGGAAGCGCCGCTTCAGCACCTCCTGCATCGATGCGAAGTCGTTGGCGCCCTGCACGGTCTTGATCTGGAAGCGCCGGTAATCGGTGTTGCGCGGCTTGCCGTCGATGCAGACGACCATCGAACCGACCGAGCTGGTGCCCTGGATGTTCGAAATGTCGTAGCACTCGATGCGCTTGGGCAGCTCTGGCAGATTCAGCTCCTCCTGCAGTCCCTCCAGCGCTTGCTGGGTCTTGCTGGTATCGGCAAGCCAGCGCAGGCGCGCCATCTGCAGCGCTTCCCTGGCGTTGGCGTTTGCCGTCTCCACCAGCGCCCGCTTGTCGCCGCGCTGCGGCGCCAGCAGCTCAACCTTCGAGCCACGCTTCCCGGAAAGCCACTGCGCGATCAGGTCCTGCTCCGGCACATCGATAGGCAGCAGGATGCGCTTGGGTATGAACGTTGACGACTCGTAGAACTGCTCCAGGAAGCTGTACATCACCCGCTCGTCCGGCTCGTCGACGGTGCCGTCCAGCGGGAAGTTGTCGCGCCCAATGACATTACCGGCGCGCACGAAGAAGACCTGGACGCTGCTGTCCGGCCCCTCGCGCGCCAGGCCGAAGACGTCCATGTCGATGCGCTCCCGCACCTCCATGACCTGTCGCTCGGTGGTGCGCTCGATGGCGCGGATCTGGTCACGAATGCGGGCCGCCCTCTCGAACTGCTCATCCTCGGCGGCCTGCTCCATCTCCCGCTGCAGGTCGGTCAGTATCTCCTCGCTGCGGCCCTCCAGGAAGAGAATGACCTGCCGAATGACCTCGTCGTACTCCTCCTTCGTGCAGAGGGCAGCGCAGGGGCCGATGCAGCGATGAATGTAGTAGTCCAGGCAGGGGCGCGGGTCCTTGCCGGTGATGATCTTGGTGCAGGAACGCCAGGGGAAGAGCTTCTTCACCAGGTCCAGAGTTTTGCGTACCGAGCCGGAGTTGGCGTACGGCCCGAAATAACGAGCGCCGTCATTTTGCACGCGACGGGTAATCTCGACGCGGGGCCACTCCTCGTTGAGGTCGATCTTCAGATATGGGTAGTGCTTATCGTCCTTGAGGCGGACGTTAAAGTACGGTTGGTGGCGCTTGACCAGCGTCGCTTCCAGGATGAGCGCTTCCTGGGCGGTGGACGTGACGATCCACTCCAGGTCGTCGATCTGCGACACCAGGTTGCGGGTCTTGGGCTCCAGGCTGCGCGGCGACCCGAAGTAGGAGCGCACGCGGTTACGGAGGCTGGCCGCCTTGCCGACGTAGATGACCTGCCCCTCGCTGTTGCGGTAGATGTAGACGCCGGAGCCCGTGGGCAATCCCTTCAGGTGCTCAAGCAAACGTTCCGTAACCATCACGATCCATTGTAACTTCGCGTTCGCTGCAACGCGCAATCCTAGACCCTCATATGGGGGTTTGCTAAACTCTAGGCCAGAGGTGGCGGAAGTACCTGCCAGGGGCGGGACCAGCCCAGAATAATGTCGTGGCGGGGTAGCTCAGCGGTTAGAGCACCGGCTTCATAAGCCGGGTGTCGTGGGTTCAAATCCCACCCCCGCTACCAACCTTCCCCATTCGGGATTCGAGCCTTCCCCCACAGGCTGGTCTTCGCGAATCCGCGCTCGAAGCGTCGTCCAACAGCCAGCCCCGGGACTAGCTCCGGGGCTGGCTGTTGGAACGTCAGTGGACGCGCGCTTGGCCCCACGCCGCCGCAAGCGACAACGTGGGCCATCGCTTATCTAATCTTCTACTGGTGACGCCGCAACTTCGTGCTTAAGCCCAAGGCGCCGAGGCTGACTATGATACAGCCGGCCAGCACTAGGGCCCGCGAAACGCCACCATCGCTATCCAGAGGAGCACCGCCGGCAGCAGGCAAAAGGGTTACCGGTGCGGTGTCCAAGGGCGTCGAATCGCCGGGCGGGAAGATTGGCATCGTATCGGGCGGGCTGAGGACCGGCGGCGGCGTGGCCGGCACTCCTGGGGTGTCCGCCGGGGCTGGGACTCCCGGTGTGTCCGTTGGGGTCGGGATTACCGGCGTGGCGGTCGGCGTCGGAGTTGGCGGTGTAACGGTGGGAGTCGGAGTTGGCGGAACGGCCGTTGGGCTCGGAGTCGGCGGTGTGCCCGTCGGTGTCGGGGTTGCCGGCGTGGCTGTCGGTGTCGGAGTTGCCGCGCTGACGCAGCCCAGGATGGAGATGTCGTTGGTGTCCAGCGTCACGGAACCATTTCGCGCCAGGGCTCTGCCATGCAGGTCTGCGCCAGTAGTCATGGAGATGCTGGCCATTGCGAGGATATTCCCTACGAACTGAGTGCCTGTACCGAGGGTGGCAGAGCTGCCGACCTGCCAATATACGTTGCAGTCTGTGCCGCCGTTTATCACGTTGACAGACGACGCGCTGGCGGTCGTTAGCGTGCTCCCGATCTGGAAGACGAATACCGCTGCAGCGTTGCCCTGGGCGTCGAGAACGAGTGGTCCCGTTAACTGCGCTGACGTCGAAAAGCAGTAAGCGCCTTCCGTAAGTGTTAGCCCACCCAGGTCCTGTCCGGTGAGGTCGCCTATGCAGGGTTGGGCCGCCAGAGCATTGTAGGCAGTAGTGACATCACTTTGGGCCTGAAGCGCGAGAGCATCCGTTTGGTGGATTGCTCCTCCGGCCACGATCCCGGGAGGAAAGCCGGTGATTGAGCTACCGGGGCTAACACCTACGTTGCCGAAGACTGTAGTAGCCCCGGTATTGGTCACACTCTGGCCACCCAAGACCGCGAAGCTAGCCGCTGAACCCAATCCCGGTGCGGTCGCGGCGTTGGCAGTGGGTTGGTTGCCTGCCGCGACAAGAAAGACGGTGACAGAGATAAAGACGGCCAGTAGCGCGGCGAGCTGGGGGAGAGTAGGAGCACGTATCATTGAGACCTCCCGGTCTTTCATGAATACATCGACTCCAAGCTTCACCTTTTTGGGTGGCGCTTGCAGTTCCGCCTCCGGTCAAATTGACACTGGCGCTCCGCCTGTAGAGGGTACTCGTTCCATTTCGAGTATCAGGGCCACGCGCAGGAGGAAGAACAGTGGAAGACGCCGCTAGGTCGTCTTCCACTGTTCAGGAGCCTGGCGGGCCTCCGCGAAGGGAGTATTATGTCTATGACTAGGAGTAGACCGCCGGAACGAGGTTTCGTTACAGAGGATCAACTATGAGGCCGGTATCGAAGATGCTGGAGCACCGGCTTCATGAGCCCGGGCTCTACGACCCAAGCTCGCCCCTAGCCCACCGGAGGCATCGCCGCCTCGGCGTCCGAGGCCTGCCGCTCCCGCGCGCCGACGTGCGCCTCTTCCTTGAGCGGCGTCTCGCGCAGCAGCAGCGATAGCGCGAACGCTCCGAGTGCCAACGGCGCAGCCGCGAGGAAGACGTACTGGAGCGAATTAGCGAACGATTGCACCACCCCCGCCACCACGTCAGGCGGCAGGCTGTGAATGACGTGCGGGCTGGCACGCAGCGCCGAGGGGTTGATGTTCGCCGTTGAGCCTTCGGGCACCAGGCGGGGCATGTAATAGTCCAGCCGGTTGTTGAGGATCGACCCCAGGATCGCAACGCCGAAGGCGCCGCCCATGGAGCGGAAGAAGTTGACGCCGGCGGTCGCCGTCCCCAGGTCGCGGTGCTCGACATCGTTCTGGACGGCCAGGATCGTCACCTGCATGACCATGCCCAGGCCGCTGCCCATGACGAACATGTAGAGGCCCGCCTGCCAAAAGCCAGTATTCACATCGAGGTTGGAGAGCAGGTATAGCCCGACAGCCATGAACAAGCAGCCGGCGATCGGAAAGACGCGGTAGCGGCCGGTGCGGCTGATCAAGCGGCCCGAGATGACGGACATGCCGACTACGCCGCACATCATCGGCAGCAATCGCAGGCCGGACTCCGTCGCGGAGACGCCCTTTACGACCTGCATGTACACGGGGAGGAACGCTATCGCGCCCAGCATGCCCCAGCCGGTGAGGAAGCTGATGGAGGTGCAGAGACTGAAGACGCGCATGCGGAAGAGCCGCAGCGGCAGCAGCGGCTCCGCGGCCCGCGTCTCCTGCCAGACAAAGAGCGCCAGCAGGATGATGCCCGCGGCGACCAGTCCGAAGATCTCCGGCGAGGTCCAGGCGAACTCCTTGCCGCCCCAGGCCGTGACCAGCAACAATGAGCTGACGCCGGCTACCATAAGGGCCGCGCCAGTGTAGTCGATCGGGTGGTAGAGACGCCGGTAAGGCAGCTTGAGGGCGGAAAGCGTGACCAGCATGGCGATGGCGCCGACCGGTATGTTCACATAGAAAGCCCAGCGCC
>DASRHH010000096.1:0-3562 GCA_035650635.1 Dehalococcoidia bacterium
TCCCGCCGGAGCTGCGGCCCATGGTGCAGCTGGACGGCGGCCGCTTTGCCACGTCCGACCTGAACGATCTGTACCGGCGCATCATCAACCGGAACAACCGGCTCAAGAAGATCACCGAGATTCGCGCGCCGGAGAGCATCGTCAACCATGAGAAGCGGCTGCTGCAAGAGGCGGTGGACGCGCTGATTGACAACGGACGGCGCACCCGCCCGGTCGTTGGTTCCAACAACCGCGCCCTCAAGTCGCTCTCCGATATGCTCAAGGGCAAGGAAGGCCGCTTCCGCAAGAACCTGCTCGGCAAGCGCGTGGACTATTCGGGCCGCTCCGTCATCGTCGTCGGGCCGCACCTCAAGCTGCACCAGTGCGGGCTGCCGAAGGAGATGGCGCTGGAACTGTTCAAGCCATTCGTGATGAAGACGCTGGTGGAGCGCAACTACACCAGCAACATCAAGACGGCCAAGCGCATGATCGAGAAGGCCAAGCCGGAGGTCTGGGACGCGCTGGAAGAGGTTATCCGGGAGCATCCCGTGCTGCTGAACCGCGCCCCCACCCTGCACCGCCTGGGTATCCAGGCGTTCGAGCCGATCCTGGTGGACGGCAAGGCGATCCAGGTGCATCCGCTCGTCTGCCACGCCTTCAATGCGGACTTCGACGGCGACCAGATGGCCGTTCACGTGCCGCTGTCGGCCTACGCGCAGGCCGAGGCGCGCATCCTGATGCTCTCGACGCACAACCTGTTCAGCCCGGCCAACGGCGGCCCCATCGTCGCGCCGATTCAGGACATTGTTCTGGGTTCGTACTACCTGACGATGATGCGCGAACTCGGCGAAGGCGAGGAGCCGCGCAACTATGTCTTCGCCAGCCCGGAAGAAGCGATGCTGGCCTACAACATGGGCGAACTCGATCTGCACGAGCCGATCAGCGTGCGCCTGCCGCACCGCCTGAGTACAGCGGCAGAGGCCGAAACGCGCTACGAGATCGTCGGGCATAAGAACGGCAACGGCAGCCTGCCTCGTACCAGAGACGGCAAGGTGGATACCTCGAAATACACGACGGTCGGGCGGCTGATCTTCAACCAGATTCTGCCGGAGCGCCTGAAGTATACCGATAAGTACCTGCTGCGCACCATCAACCGCAAGGGCGTCTCCGATGTGGTTTCGGATGTCTATGAGACGCACGGCAAGGAGCGCTGTATCAACTTTCTGGACGACCTGAAGGACATCGGCTTCAAGTACGCGACGAAGGGCGGCATGACCATCTCCATGACGGACATGGACATCCCCGGCAAGCGTGATGAGATCATTCGGGGGGCCGAGGAGGACGTTACCAAGACCAACCGCCAGTACCAGCGCGGGCTTATCTCGCAGGCGGAACGCAAGTCCAAAGTCCTCGACCTATGGCTGAACGCTTCTGAAAAGGTGGCCGACGCCATCATGGATGGGATCAGCCAGTACAACCCGATCTTTATCATCACCGACTCCGGCGCGCGCGGCTCCAAGAAGCAGGTGACGCAGTTGTCCGGAATGCGCGGCCTGATGACCGACCCGTTCGGCAACCTGATCGAAGACCTGCCGATCAAGTCCAACTTCCATGAAGGGCTGACGGTTCTGGAGTACTTCATCTCCACGCACGGCGCGCGCAAGGGTCTGGCCGACACCGCGCTGCGCACGGCGGACGCCGGGTATCTGACCCGCCGCCTGGTGGACGTGGCGCAGGATGTCATCGTGCGCGACCACGACTGCGAGACGAGCGACGGCATCGAGGTACAGGAGATACTCGAAGGCGGCGAGGTGCTGGAGAAGCTGAGCGAGCGTCTCAAGGGCCGCTACCCGACGGAGGACATCGTCAACCCGATCACCGGCGAACTCCTTGTTCCGGCGAACGAGGACATCCACGATGCGGCGGCGCGCGCGCTGGACGGTTTCCGCATCGCCGTTGACGACATCGTGACGATGGAGGGCGGCGAGGTCGTGGCGCGCAAGGGCGAGGCGATGACCGAAGCCGACGCGCAGGCGCTCCTGGCACGGCGCGTGCGGCGGGCCGGATCGCTGCGCAAGGATCGCGCGGCGGAGAGCATCCTGGACATCACCACGTCGCTGAAGATTCGCGTCCGCTCCGTGCTGACCTGCGAACTGCGGCAGGGCGTCTGCGCCAAGTGCTACGGGCGCGACCTGGCGACCGGGCGGCTGGTGGACATCGGCGTGGCGACGGGCATCATCGCGGCGCAGTCCATCGGCGAACCCGGCACGCAGTTGACGATGCGCACGTTCCACACGGGAGGCGTCGCAGGCAAGTACCTGACCGGCGTTGCCAACGTCAAGCAGAAGCGGCAGAGTACCCTGCGCGAACTGCACGAGGACATTCAACGCGGTATCGTCAACTTCGAGGAGGCCGAGGGTTCCGAGCGGGAGCGCGTGCGCTCCATTCAGGCGGTGCTGAAAGTGCTGGAAGACCAGGTGCGCGGTCTGCTGCGCGTCGTGGAACTGTTCGAGGCGCGCAAGCCGAAGGGCCAGGCCATCGTTACGGAGCATTCCGGCGTCGTGGCGGCTATCGAGAGCCGGGGCCTGCGCAACGTGGTCATCCACTCTCAGCAGGAACTCAACGAGGCGCTGGCGCACCAGGGCCTGGGGACGGACGCCGTCGCCGCCGAAGACATCCTCGATGAGAGCGGCGAGGCCATCGTCAAGGCCGGAGAGCAGATCACCGATAAGGCGCTCAAGAAGATCGTCCAGATGGGTATCAAGAGCGTGCTGCTCCGCAAGGTCCACCTGGTTCCCTATCGCGGCGAGCTGGAGGTCGAGGTCGGCCAGGAAGTCCATCCGGGCGACCGCCTGACGGAAGGCCCGCTGGACCCGCAGAAAGTCCTGGAGCTGCAGGGAACGCGCGGCGTGCAGGACTATCTGGTGCGCGAGATCCAGAGCGTCTACAAGAGCCAGGGCGTGGACATCAACGATAAGCACGTCGAGGTCATCGTCCGGCAGATGCTTAGGAAGCGCAAGGTGCGGCATCCGGGCGACAGCCGGTTCCTGCCGGGCCAGATCGTAGATAAGTTCGTCTTCGAGGACGAGAACACCCGCGTCCGCAATATCGGCGGACAGGAGGCGACGGCGGACTGGGTGCTGCTGGGCATCACCGAAGCCTCGCTGGCGACCGAAAGCTTCCTCTCGGCGGCCTCGTTCCAGAAGACGACCCGCGTGCTGACCGAAGCGGCCGTGCGCGGCAAGAAGGACGAACTGGTCGGCCTCAAGGAGAACGTCATCATCGGACGGCTCATTCCCGCCGGAACCGGACTGCCCTCCTACCGCAGCCTCGAACTCGCCACTCCCGACGGCACGCCGCTCATCGTCGAGCCGCCCAAGCGCGACGAGGAGCGCACGCTGCCCCTCATCGAGGACGACGAGGAGGTGCCGCTGCTGGGACGCACCCCCCAGCGGCCCGATCCGCTGCCGATGGACGGGTTCCAGGAGGAGACGGACCTGGACTCTTCGATTGCCCTGGAAGAGACCGACGATATGGAACTGATGACCAAGGCGCTGTTGTCGGCCAACATGGAGGACTACGG
>DASRHH010000097.1:0-9424 GCA_035650635.1 Dehalococcoidia bacterium
ATCTGGCTGTCCATAGCCGGGCAGACAATCACCGGCGCCTGGGTGCTCAGCGCGGTCAGACTCACCAGGTCTTCCGCCAGGCCGCTGGCCAGTCGCGCGATAGTGGCGGCCGTCGCCGGCGCGATGACGTAGGCCTCCGCCTGGCGGCCCAGCTCCACGTGCTTCTCCGCCAGGCCGGTCGCGACGTCGAACATGTCGGTGTAGACGGGCCGACCAGTCACGCCCGCGAAGCTCAAGGGCGCCACGAAGCGCGCCGCGTCCGGCGTCATGATGACATCGACCCTGGCGCCAGCCTGAGTCAGTTTGGATGCAAGATCGACGGCCTTATAGGCCGCGATGCTGCCGCTCACGCCAATGACAATGCTGCGGTCGGTCAGGTTGTACATCGCATTAACAAGAACGCTAGTGCAGCGGATAGTTACGCGCCGCGGTTCATCTCGTATATAAGGCGCAGGCCAAGCAGGGTCAGGTTGGGGTTGACGTGATCGACGATCGCCGTGCCTTCCGCCAACAGGTCAGCGTAGCCGCCGGTGGCGATGACCTTGGCGTCGTCGCCCAGCTCCTCCTTGAAGCGCGCCACCAGGCCCTCGATCAGGCCGATGTTGCCGAAGACGATGCCCGACTGAAGCGCTGCCACCGTATTGCGGCCGATGGCCGACAGCGGCTTGCTCATCTCGACGCGATAGAGCTTGGCAGCCCGCTGAAACAGCGCCTCCGCGCCGATACCGACCCCGGGCGCGATGGCGCCTCCCAGGTACTCGCCTTCCCGGTTGATGGCGTCGAAGACGGTGGCGGTGCCGAGGTCGACGATGACCAGCGGCGTGCCGTAGAGGTGCATCGCAGCCACCGCATCGACAACGCGGTCCGCGCCGACATCTCGGGGCGAGTCGTAGAGGATGCGCAGACCGGTGCGCACGCCCGTCTCGACGACAAGCGGGCTCAGGTTGAGATAGCGGCCACAGACCTCGCGAAAGACCTGCTCCATGTCCGGCACCACGCTGCACATGGAGGCCGCATCGATCTGGGCGGTCTCGAGGCCCTCGTGACCCAGGAGGTTGAGCAACAAGGCGCCGTACTCGTCCGGCAGCCGCCCGGGGTCCGTCGCCAGACGCCAGCTGGCCGCAAGGGCGTCCTGACGAAACACCCCAAGGGTTATAGCAGTATTGCCGATATCGATGGCCAGCAGCATTTTATCCTGCTTGTGTTAGCCTCTTTCATCCTACGCTGGCAACAGTCCGTTAACCTGCCCGTTACGTTCCACGCGCTGTCATTATAGCCAGCCCTCACGACCCCCAGCAATGAACAGAAAGGCGACGGGCAGCCCGCGCCGGACGGGCCTTACGGGGTGGTATGGAAAGGGGTCTGTTTAGGCAGCAACTTGTCATAACTCGCCTTGAGCGCTCGATTATGGTCATGGTAACTTGCTGCCACTAACCCCGCGGATAACCCGCAGATCACCGTTACACAAGAAGGGCCTCAGGTAGTTACTCATGGTAGAAAATACTGCTGACCGTATTTGGCAAACCACTCTCGGGCAGCTTGAGCTCCAGGTCACGAGGCCCAACTTTGAGACCTGGCTCAAAGACACAGTCGGCCTTTCAATCACCGATACCACGCTCCATGTCGGCACCCCCAACGATTATGCCACCACCTGGCTCTCGACCCGCCTGCTGCCCTTGATCGCCAAGACGGTGGCCGGCATCGCCGGCCGGCCGATGAGCGTCGTCTTCGAGCTTAACGGCTCGGCCAGTGCCGCCTGCATCGAGGAAGCAGAGGCCTCCCTCTTCGGCGGGCCGCACACCGCGACGGCTTCGGTCATCCGCAGTCCCTCGCCCAAGCCACGCCTGAGAGAGAAGTTCACCTTCGAGCGTTTCGTCGTCAGCGATAGCAATCGCCTGGCTTACGCCTCCTGCCTGGCGCTGGCCGATACCCCGCAGGAGCACGTCAGCCCACTCTTCATTTACGGGCATGTCGGCCTAGGCAAGACCCACCTGCTGCACGCTATCGGCCACCGGCTGTATCGCCGCGACATGCGCTTCTACTACACCAGCTCCGAGCACTTCACCAACGAGTTCGTGACGGCGATCGCCCAGGGCCGCGCCGATGAGTTCCGCCGACGCTACCGCCAGCTGGACGTACTGCTGATCGACGACATCCAGTTCCTCGGCGGCAAGGAGCGCACGCAGGAGGAGTTCTTCTACACCTTCAACGACCTGGAGCATGCCGGCGCCAGCGTCGTCATCACGTCGGACCGGCCGCCGGAGCAGGTAGCGGGACTGGCCCGCCGGCTGCGCTCGCGCTTCCAGGGCGGCCTCGTCGTCGACGTGCAGCCGCCGGACCGTGAGACCCGCCTGGCGATCCTGCACGCCAAGAGCGCCGACCTCAAACCAGCGATTGACCCGGCTGTCTTCGAGACGCTGGCCGACCGCAGCAGCGACAACGTTCGCGACCTGGAAGGCTCCCTCAACCGGGTGACGGCCTACGCCCAGCTAGTTAAGTCGCCGACGGTGACGGTCGAAGTCGCCAACCAAGCTCTTTCCGCGTTTTCCCCGCACGTTTCCCCAACCGCTCCACAACCGGCCCACGTAATCAACACAGTCGCCCGCTTTTTCGGGCTGACCACGGAGGCCCTGGCAGGCAAGAGCCGGGCCAAGACCATCGCCGATGCCCGCCACATCGCCATTTACATCCTGCGCGAGGACTGCCATCTCCACCTCAAGGAGATAGCAGCCTACTTCGGCAACCGGGACCACACCTCGATCCTGCACGCGCATCGCAAGATCACGACACTCCTGCGAACGGAGCCGCAGATGCAACAGCAGGTCGCGCAACTGCGCTTCCAGGTCACGCAGTAATCCCCAGCAGTCCCACGCTCTCCACAGGCCACTCCCGATAGGACGCAGCTACGTTCTCCACGCTTTCCCCACGGTTAATACTATGAGCCTGTAAAATGAAGTCATCAAATACAGATAGATAAGAAATAGAGCAGGGTAACCGTAATTGATAGATCATGTGGAAATCCAAGTCGTCGCCGGGGACGGCGGTAACGGCGTGGTCAGCTTCCACCGCGAGAAGTTCCGGCCCAAGGGCGGCCCGGACGGCGGCGATGGCGGTGACGGCGGTAACGTCTTCCTGGTCGGCGATGAGGGCCTGAGCACCCTTTACGGCATCCTGCGTAAGCGGATATACCGCGCGCAGCGAGGCGAGCACGGCAAGGGCTCCGATATGCATGGCGCCCGCGGCGAAGATCTCCTCCTGCCGGTGCCCGTGGGGACCGAGGTCCGGGTGCGGTACGAGGACGGTTCGCTGGAGTTGAGCGGTGACATAGAGGAACCTGGACAGACGCTACTGGTGGCTCAGGGTGGCAGGGGCGGGCTGGGCAACGCCCGTTTCGCCAGCTCCACCAACCAGGCGCCGCGCATCGCCCAGAGCGGCGGCCGCGGCGAAGAGAAAGACCTGGTTCTCGACCTCAAGCTGGTCGCTGATGTCGGCATCATCGGCCTGCCCAACGTTGGCAAGTCGACTCTGCTGGCGTCGGTAACGGCGGCCCAGCCGAAGATCGCCAACTATCCGTTCACAACAATCGAACCTAACCTGGGCGTGGCGGTTGTCGGCGACAACGTTTTCGTATTGGCGGACATCCCCGGGCTCATCGAAGGCGCCCACGAGGGCAAGGGTTTGGGCCTCGACTTCCTGCGTCACGCCGAGCGCACGCGGGTACTGGTGCACCTGGTGGCCGGCGACAGCGAAGAGCCACTGCGCGACTACGACACGGTGAACGAGGAGCTGGCCGGCTTCGGCGGTGGGCTGGCGCAGAAGCCGCAGGTACTGGTGGTGAACAAGCTGGACATGCTGGAGGTACGTGAGCGCCAGGACGAGCTATGCCGTCTCTTCGCCGGGCGGGGCCTGGAGCCGCTGTTCATCTCGGCAGCTAGCGGCGAGGGTACTGGCGAACTGCTGGACGTGTTGCAAGCGATGCTAGGTCGCTCGGAACGGCGCCGCCACGCTCGCTCGCCCCTGCGTGTGCATGCGCCGCGCCGCCAACTGGATCGCAGCTTTGCCGTTGAGAAGCTGCGCAACGGCGCCTTTCGCGTGCGCGGCGAGGCCGCCGTAGCGCTGGCGCAGATGATGCCCCTGGAGTCAGAGGAAGGCCGGCAAGAGTTCCTGCGTCGCCTCACGCGCATGGGTGTGACCTCCGCGCTGCGGCGGGCCAAGGTGACGGCCGGTGCCAGAGTTTGGTTCGGCGATCGGGAGTTGGAGTGGCAGGAGTGAGGATCGGCGTCCTGGGCGGGACGTTCGACCCGGTGCACCTGGGACACCTTGTGCTGGCCGAGACGGCCCGCGAGCAGCTGGCGCTGGACTTGGTGCTGTTCTCGCCCGCTGGCCAGCCCTGGCGCAAAGCTCATCGCGTCATAACGCCGGCGGAGCAGCGCTTGGGGATGCTGCGACTGGCCCTGGAGGGCAGCGGCTTCGCGATCAGCGAGCTGGAGGTCGATCGCGACGGCCCGTCCTATACCGCCGATACTCTGGAGGAGCTGGCGCGGCAGCACGCGGGCGCTGAGCTGTTTTTCGTCCTGGGATACGACGCGCTGCTGGACCTGCCGAACTGGAGCCGGCCGGAGCGCATCCTGAAGCTGGCGAGCCTGGCGGTGGCAGCCCGTCGTCCTGAGGATGTGGACGTGGCATCGCTCGGAAGCACGCTGCCCGGCCGCGGCGAGAGAGGCGTAATGCTTGAAATGCCGTACTTGGAGATCAGCTCCAGCGATCTGCGGCAGCGAGCCCGAGAGGGCCGCTCGCTGCGGTTCCTGGTGCCGCCGGCTGTGGAGGCGTACATCCGTGAGAACGGTCTCTACCGCGACACGCCGGCGGACTAGCGTCGGCTGCAAAGGTGGGGGAGCGCTAGAGCAGGTAGGTGAGGCGGACCTGGGCGTCGTGTTCGGCGGCCCAGGCGGCCTGCTGGGCCAGCTCGTCGAAGCGTTCGGCTAGGCCGGGGTACTGCTCGGCGTACTCGCGCAGCTTGGCGTTTTCGCGCAAGGCTGCTGCGGTTTCGCGCGCTGACTGGGCCAGCGGCGTGCCGTCCTGCCAGAGCGACTCCAACTCCTCGAAGTCGCCTGGCGTTTCGGGCTCAGCGTTGCCGAAGCGCAGCAGCGGCCCCAGGTTGACCTTGACCTGTCGCTTGAGCATGGCGGCGGCCTCTGCCAGCTCGTGCTGGGCGCCGAAGCGCTCCGCGACGGCGAAGGACATGAAGTAGACCAGGGGCGCGGTATCGCCCTGGAAGTCGATGGGGCAAGGCTCTGAGGCTGTCGTCTCTACTAGGAGGGCGGTCAAGCCACCTTCACCGCCATGCCCAGGAAAGGGCGCAGCGTGAAGGCCATGCGCAGGCGTGGGTGGTTGGAGAGCTTATCGGCGTAGGCCTGGACGGAATCGGCCCATGCGGTGTTACCGGGCGCCGCCCAGGGGGACTCGCGGCCCGCAACAGCGTCCTCCAGGGGGAACCAGTTGGTGTTGACCAGCAGCCCGCCGATGCTCATGCGCTCCAGCAGCGGCTCCCGGTGCGCTGGCTCTCGCATGAACCAGCCGTCGTCGTAGACGAAGTCGTAGGGGCCGGTCAGCTCCAGCAGGGTCTGCTCCGAACGGCCGAGGTGGACGACGATGCGCCTATCGTAGCCGGCGGCCGCGACGTTCTCCTTCGCCAGCGCGACGTGGCTCGGCTCGCCCTCGATCGTGTCGACGACGGCATCCGCGCCGGCGGCCAGCGCCAGGTGCAGGGCGCTGTAGCCGATGCCGCCGCCGATATCGAGCAGCAGGCGGGCGTGGCAGGAGCCGGCCAGGACCGAGACAAGCCGCATGGTCAACGGGTCGCTTGGGTGGAGCATGCAGGATTCGCCGTGCTCCAGGCGGTGACGGTGGGAGGCGCGGTAGACGCTTTCGAAGGGGTCCGCCGGGCCGAGGCCCAGCACGTACTCCTTGAGCCTATCGAGATCGCCGGAGGTGGTCATGGCCGTCCCTCCTCGGATTGGGAGCTAGACGTCCAGGTTGCGGACCTGGTCGTAGTGGCTCTGGATGAAGCTCTTGCGCGGCGCCACCTCTTCGCCCATGAGCTGGGAGAAGATGAGGTCGGCCGCCATAGCGTCTTCGATGTTGACGCGCAGCATCGTGCGCTTGGCCGGGTCCATGGTGGTCTCCCAGAGCTGCTCCGGGTTCATTTCGCCCAGACCCTTGTAGCGCTGGACGTCCACCTTGCCGTCCTTGAAGCGCTTGGCCGTCTCTTCCTTTTCGCGGTCGCTGTAGACCCAGCGGTGATCCTTGCCGTGGCTGAGGCGGTAGAGCGGCGGCTGCGCGATGTACATGTAGCCGTGCTCGATGAGGTCGCGCATGTTGCGGAAGAAGAAGGTGAGCAGCAGGGTGCGGATGTGGGCGCCATCGACGTCGGCGTCGGTCATGATGATAACGTGGTGATAACGCAGGCGGGCGGGATCGAACGTCTCGCCGAAGCCGGCGCCCAGCGCAGTGATCAGGGCCTTGATCTCCTCGTGCGCCAGCATCTTGTCGGGGCGGGCCTTCTCGACGTTGAGGATCTTGCCTCGCAGCGGCAGGATGGCCTGGAAGCGGCGGTCGCGGCCCTGCTTGGCGGAGCCGCCTGCTGAGTCGCCCTCCACGATGTAGAGCTCTCGCAGCTCCGGGTTGCGCTCCGAGCAGTCGGCCAGCTTGCCGGGGAGCATGGTGTCGTCCAGGACGCCCTTCTTGAGGACGAGGTCGCGAGCCTTGCGAGCGGCCTCGCGGGCGCGAGCAGCCGTCAGGCACTTCTCGATGATGCGGCGCCCTTCGGACGGATGCTCCTCCAGGTAGCGGTTTAGCTCCTCGCCAACGACGGACTCGACCTGGCCCTTGACCTCGGCGTTGCCCAGGCGGGTCTTGGTCTGGCCCTCGAACTGCGGCTCGGCGACCTTGACGCTGATGACCGCGGTCAGGCCCTCGCGGACGTCGTCGCCGGTCAGGTTGGCGTCGTCGTCCTTGAGGATCTTCTGCTTACGGGCGTAGTCGTTGAGGACGCGCGTGAGTGCGCTGCGGAAGCCGGTGAGGTGAGTGCCGCCATCGATGGTGTTGATGCAGTTGGCGAAGGAGAAAGTGGATTCGGTGTAGCTGTCGTTGTACTGGAGAGCGACCTCGACCATGTTATTGTCGCCGGCGCGCTCCACGTAGATTGGCTCGTGCAGGGCCTTACGACCCTTGTTCAGGCGCTGGACGAAGCTCTTGATGCCACCCTCGAAGTAGTAGGTCACTTCGTGGCCGGTGCGGTCGTCGCTGAAGTGCAGCCAGACTCCCTTGGTGAGGAAGGCCATCTCCCGGAAGCGCTGGGCCAGCGTCTCGAACTCAAAGTTGATATCGGGGAAGATCTCCGGGTCCGGGTAGAAGTGGACGGTGGTGCCCGTCTCCTTGGAGCCATTGCCCACGACCTTGAGTTCGCCGGTGGCGTGGCCGCGCTCGTACTCCTGGCGATAGATCTTGCTGTTGCGGTTGACCTCCACGCTGAGCGAGCTGGAGAGGGCGTTGACGACGGCCGCGCCGACGCCGTGGAGGCCGCCGGAGACCTTGTACGCCTGGTGGCCGAACTTGCCGCCGGCGTGCAGGTGCGTCATAACCGTCTCCAGGGCGGACTTCTTGGTGCGGGAGTGCGTGTCCACCGGGATGCCACGGCCGTTATCGCCAACCATGACGCTGCCGTCCTCCAGGATCTGGATGGTCACGTGGTCGCAGAAGCCGGCCATCGCTTCGTCGACGGCGTTGTCAACGATCTCGTAGACCAGGTGATGGAGGCCGCGGGAATCGGTGGAGCCGATGTACATTCCGGGGCGCCGGCGGACGGCTTCGAGCCCCTCAAGGACCTGAATATCGGCAGCGGTGTAGTCGTTAGAGGTTGTTGCTTGTGCCATAAAGAAAGGATGTGCCCGGGCGGGTCAGGTGTATCTGCATTCTAGCATAGTTAGAACAATTTAGCTAGGGGTGTCGACTATTAGAACGCGCGAAAGGCCTATCCGGCTAACCCTGTTTCAGGGTTATTTCAGGCCGGCTTGATCGGTGCCCTGCCGGCGGTGAAGGAAACGCTTGCGAGGAACATTACGAGCGTACTCGCGCCCGTGACCGCGCCGAGGATGAAAGGAGCCGAATGGCCCACGTTGTCCCAGAGCAGGCCGGCCAGGACGCTGGCCAGCAGGACCATCCCGCCCAGGACGCCCTGGTAGAGGCCCAGCGCCGTTGCCCGCCCCTGGGCCGGGATGACGTCGACCACCATCGCGCGTGAGACGCCCTCCATCAGCGCCATGTGCAAGCCGTACACCCCGAAGAGCAGCCAGATGAACGCCTGCGACTCGTTGAGGCCGAAGCCCAGATAGACGATCGCGAACACGGCATAGCCGAGCGAGATCATCTTTCGCCGGCCGATGCGGTCGGAGATGATGCCGGCCGGCATCGCCAGCAGCGAGTAGACGGCGTTGTAGCCGACGTAGGCCAGCACGACCTCCGTATCGCGCAGGCCGATGTCCCTGGCGCGCAGGATGAGGAAGACATCGGAGGAGTTGCCAAAGGCGAAGAGCGCGCTTACCGCCAGGAAAACGTAGAAGGTCAGGCCCAGCGAGCGTAGCGGCACGCGTTCAACCGCCCGGCTGGCCGAAGCGCGGCGTTCCCGGGCCAGCGGGATGACGCTTACCCCCAGGACAGCCGGAATGACAGCCAGCAGGAAGATGAGCCGGTAGTGGTTATCGGTGGCGGCCAGCAACGCGATGGCGAACGCCGGGCCGAGGACGGCGCCGGCTGTATCGGCGGCGCGGTGGAAGCCGAAGGCGCGGCCCCGCTGAGCCAGCGGGGTCACGTCTGCGATCAGGGCGTCGCGCGGCGCGGTGCGGATACCCTTGCCCGCGCGGTCGATTGTCCGCGCAAGCAGCACCACCGGCCAGATGTAGGAGAGCGCCAGCACCAGCTTGCCCAGCGAGGACAGGCTGTAGCCGGCGAAGACCAGGGGCTTGCGGGCCCCCACCCTATCAGAGAGCCAGCCGGAAGCGGCGCGCAGGAACGCCGTCGAGCTTTCCGCCAGGCCTTCGATCAGGCCGACGGCGGCCGCGGGCGCGCCCAGGCTGGAGGTGAGGAAGAGCGGCACCAGGGGGTAGACCATCTCGCTGGAGATGTCGGTGAGGAACGAGACCAGGCCCAGGACAAGGACGCTCTGCTTGATGCCGGGTATCAGCGAATCGGGCTCAGCAGCCTGTTCCCGGGCAATCCGCTCGGCGGCCATGGCGCGATTGTACGCGCGAGCGGGCGATGGGAGTTACAATGGCACCCGGAAATGCTGGACCGCATACGCAAGGCCATCAGCCGTGAGGCGGAAGTGCCCGGCGATCTGCCCGCTATCCCCATCGAGCCGATTGGC
>DASRHH010000098.1:0-5794 GCA_035650635.1 Dehalococcoidia bacterium
AGTGCCTTCACGGAGGTGACGACGATGACCTCCGGGTGATCCAGCAGTCGTGTCAAAGCGTGCAAGCGGTCCGCCACTGTCTCGGGATCCGTGGTCATGTGCTCGTAGGGCGGCAGGCTGTGCTCCGGGAAGATGATCACCTGCTCGGGGCGTCGCAGCCAGCTGGCCATGTCATCGGCCAGCGCCTCCGCCTGGTTCGGGTGCGCCGCCACGACGAGCATCGGCGCCCCCACGCCGTCGACGAGCCCGGCCAGCGCGGCCGGCTTGCCCTCGCCCAGGCCCAGCGTCAGGCGGACAGTACCATCCGTAGCGAGCCGTTTACGCAGCTCCCGCAGGGATGGCGCTTCTTCGATTACCGAGAGCAGTCCAGAGAGATCCATGACAAACAAGTACAGGGGCCGCGACAGGTCGGGGCCCCTTTTATATTCGGTTACCTTTATCTTAACGCGAAAGGAAGGGGTTCGAAAGGGTTAGCCGCGGTTGTAGCGGTCCATGGCGACGTTGATGCCGGAACGGATCGTGGTCTCGATGGCGGCGATGGCCGTCTCGATGGCTTCCTCCAGCAGCCGGCGCTCTTCCGGCGTCGGCTCGCTGAGGACGTAGTCGATGACGTCGTCGGGGTCGTGCGACGGCTCGCCATCCATAATCGGCCGGCCGATGCCGATGCGGATGCGCGGAAAGTCCTGGCGGCCGGTATCGTGGATGATGGAGCGCAGGCCGTTGTGACCGCCGTGGTTGCCGCCGCGTCGCATGCGGAAGCGCCCGACCGGGGAGTCGAGGTCGTCGCAGATGATGATGAGGCGTGCCGGCTCGATATCCTCCTGTCGCAACAGCTGCTCGACCGCGATGCCGCTACGGTTGACATAGGTGCGCGGCTTGGCCAGCGTCACCTCGGCGCCTTCGATCTCGCCGCGGCCGCTGGCGTAGAGGCGGTGGGTTACCAGCGGAACGTTGTACTTGCGGGCCAGGCGGTTGACGCACCAGAAGCCGACGTTGTGGCGGGTCTCCGCGTAGTTCTTGCCGGGGTTGCCGAGGCCCACGATGAGCCAGTGCTCCGCCATGTTGGAGCGAATGATAGCAGACGGTGTGCGACGGGCGGACTAGGCTCCGGTCTCTTCGGCGGCGGGTGGCGGCAGGTCGTGACGTTCGGTGCGGGAGCTGCGCCCAAGCAAGCGGCTGACGGAGCGCAGGGTGCGCTCGGCCTGCTCCGGCGAAATGGTGTCGCCCTGCTCCAGGCTGTCCAAGAGCGGCTCCAGCGTGTCCTGGATACGGGACTCCAGGAGGAAACGGCGCAGGTAGCGTAGGAGCGTGTCATCCAGGATCTCCGCCAGCGAGGAGAGCTGGCTGGCCTGCACGACGCGCAGGAACTGGGCGACACGCGGGTTATCGCTGCGGGCCAGGATCTGGCGCACAGAGGCGGAGCTGAGCCGGGACAGCTGTCGGCGCAGTGCGCGGCCCAGGCCCTGCAGCAGCTCTTCTACCTCTTGCTGGGGTGGCTCGCTGTCCATGGCCAGGCCGCAGTCAGGGCAGCGGGTGTCGTCCGGACCGGGCAGAGGGTCGTCGGCGCGCGGGCAGGGGGCGCTCTCGGCCAGCAGGGCGTCGTATCGAGTCAGCAGCTGGATGCCGACCGGTAAGCCCAGTTCTCGCAGGGTGTTCAGTCGCCGCAGTGACTGTGCCTGCATCTGTGCTTCGAAGAGACGCCGGTTGAGGATGGCCATGCGGCGCCAGTACATGTGGTGGTGATTGCGGTAGTCGCCGCGATAGCGTCGGTGGAAGAGGTCGTACGCGGCCATGGCGCTGGGCTTGTTGTAGGAGCCGGTGGCGATGGCGGCGTAGCTCAGGAGCTCCCACGCCAGCCTGCGATCGAACGTTATCTCCGCTTGCGGGTTGGGCGCTTCGGCCCGCTGCAGGAAATGCCGCATGCCCGCGACCTCTGCCGCCACCTCCGGCTGCTCCGCGAAGGCCCGCACCAGGAAAATGTCCGACCCGAAGGCTGCCGGGTCGGAGTAGTAGCGGCTGGCGCGCTGAAAGCTGTTGAGGGCACCCACTCGCGGCCGAAAGACGGCCATCAGCAGCTGGGCCGCGCCCAGGGCCTCGGAGGGCAGCTCTTTCTCCATCTTGGGGCCAGCACTGGCGATCAGCTGTGAGATCGCCTGCTGCACCTGTGATGGCCCGAGATTCCCGGGCGGCTCCGGCGCGCTCAGGGCCTGGCGCGCCGCGCTGACATACGGTTCGATGCGCACGCCGGCCAGCAGCCGCTGGATCAGCTGGGGCAGGTCGATGTGGCCCGTCTCGATGTCGATGAACTTTCCCGGCGGGTCCTCGATCCCAATCGAGGCAAAGAGCCTGCCGTCGCACAGGGCCTCCAGATGGCTCGGCTTGAGGGAGAGCAGCGGCTTCTCCGACTGCCCATAGTAATAGACGGCTGCGGATTCCGAGACGCGCCGCGAAGGCTCGATTGACTTCGCCGGCGCCCAGGCCAGCGCCGCGCCGGCGACTTGTGGCAGGTCCGCCGGTGTTTCGTGCAGGAGGACGATGCGAAACTGCTCGTCATCGGTAAGTCGGGAGAGCGTTTCCTGCCAGCGCAGAGCCAGTATCAAGCTGCCCGAGACGTTCTGGCCTTCGTCATCGGCAACCACCAGGCGATGCTGTTGCAAGACGACGGGCGACGCGTCCGCGGCTTTGGGCGAGCCATAAATATCGTCGCCTTCTTCTCTTGCGGTGGCCATCGCCTATCCCCTGGCTTAGCTGGAACGTGTGTGCGAATAATAGTTGCGGGGCTGAAGGCTGTCAAGGCCGCGCGAAGTAACTCAGGGAGGCTGGCCGGTATTGTGGGGCTGTCAGGCTCGGAGTAACATCGCCGCATGTCAGCTCAGGCGGTGATTTCTCGCATCTACGGCGGCCTGTTGGACGCCCTTTTCCCACCGCGCTGCCTGGCCTGCGGCACGGGAGGTTCCTTTCTCTGTCCGTCCTGCCTGGCAGCCTGTACCCGCGCCGATGGTCCCCGCTGTCCTATTTGCTGGATGCCGTGCGCCGCCGGCAGCGTCTGCGGCCGTTGCCGTGCCCGGCGGCCCGCCGTCCTGGAGACGCGCAGCGTCTACGTCTTCGGCGGGCCATTGCGGGAGGCGTTGCACGCTCTCAAGTACCAGGGTGTCTCGGCGGTAGCGCCGCTGCTCGGCGGAGAGATGGCCCGGTTGCTGCGGACCTGGGCGCCACCACTCGATACCATCGTGGCTGTGCCGCTGACGGGTACCCGCCGGCGGCTGCGCGGCTATAACCAGGCGCAGTTGCTGGCTAGTGAGCTGGCGCTGCAGGCGGAACTGCCGCCGCCGGCGCAGGCCCTCTCTCGAGTGCACTACGCCGGGCCCCAGGCGCGCAGCCCGGACGAGGAGTTGCGCCGGCGCAACGTAGCCGGCGCCTTTCGCGCCGACCCACGCCTGGTGGCCGGCCGCAACCTGCTGCTGATTGACGATGTCACCACCAGCGGCGCCACCCTCAACGCTTGCGCGCGGGCGTTGCTGGACGGCGGCGCGGCAACCGTTCGGGCGCTGACGTTGGCCCGCGAGGACTAATGGGACTGAAAGGGCTACAATAGTTGCACTGTGGCGGCACTCTGGGGCGGTGAGTCATGATCATAACTGTCACGCTCAACCCGGCGATCGATCAGACTATCGTTTTACCACGCTTCGTCCACGGCGATACCCTGCGCGTCCGCTCCACCCGCATCGATCCCGGCGGCAAGGGCATCAACGTCGCTCGCGTTATCCGGGAGTTAGGTGGTCACTCCGTGGCCATGGGGTTCGCGCACGGCGGCCTCGGCCGCTTTATTGAGGATACGCTGCACAATGCCGGCATCGAGTGCGACTTCGTCCACACGGACGGCGAGACCCGGACCAACATCACCATCCTGGACGAATCCCGGCACGTCAACACGATCCTTAGCGACCCCGGCCCGCCGACCAAGAGCAGTGCCGTCCGCCAGCTGATGGAGCGCCTGCGCAAGCGCGTCCAGCGGGGCGATTGGGTGGTGCTGGCCGGCAGCCTACCGCCTCCGATCGATCCTTCCCTTTATTACGAGATCACGTGTGCCGTCCGAGAGGCCGGCGCTCACATCACCGTCGATGCCGATGGTGCCTGCCTGGCAGCCAGCATCAACGGCAAGCCAGACATGGTGAAGGGCAACCGCCGCGAGCTGGAGCGCCTGCTGGGCCGCCACTTCGATGACGAGGCGAGCACCCTGCAGGGCGCCTGCCAGGTGCATGCGATGGGTGTGCCCACAGTCGCGGTTACACGCGGCCGTGAGGGCGCTGTCGCTGTCGAGGGCAACTTGCGCCACCCACAGGCCTGGCGTGGCCAGGCCCCGCGGGTGCGGGCGATCAGCGCCGTCGGCTCCGGCGACGCTTTCCTGGCGGCTGCCGTGCTGACCTTGGACAAGGGCGGCAGCCTGGAGGACGCGCTGCGCCTGGGGGTCGCCTCCGGCTCGGCGACCGTCCTCAACCCGGGCACGGAGCTTTGCCGGCACGAGGACGTGGACCGGCTGCTGCAGCGGGTCAAGGTGCAGCGCGTGGAGTCGACGCCCGTGCTCTCCCCGGCCTAGCCGGTGGCCAAGCCGGACCTCATCCTCTTTTTTGGTCGCCTGGGCGATGGCCCTGCGCAGGCCCTGGTGCAGGACGCACGGCTTGCCGCTACTCTCGATACAGTGGAGGCCGCCCGGCAGACCGGCGCATTCGATCGCATGGTCATCGCGACCGACGCCGCGGAACTTTTCGAGGACCTGCCTGCCGGTGTGGAGCTCGACCCGGACACGCACCTGCATCATTTCGGACAGCGGCTGGCGGAGCTGGTGCAGCGCCTGGGTAGCCAGAGCGTCCTCTACCTGGGCGGCGGCAGCCTGCCGCTGCTGGACGCGGAGGAGCTGGCCGAAATGGCCGGGAGGTTGGTCTCTGAGCAGCGGTTCGTCATCTCCAACAACCCCTTCTCCTCGGATCTCGTGGGCTGGCGGCCGGCCAACGCCATGGAGCTGGTGGCTGGCGCCGCCAGCGACAATGCGCTGGCACGACTGCTGGCGGAGGCCGGCCTGGAGCCGCAGCCGTTGCCGCGCAACGTCGTCACCCAGTTCGATATCGATAGCCCGGCCGACCTGGCGGTGCTGAAGCTGGCCGGGCAGGGCGGACCACGGCTGCGGGCCTGGCTTGCCGGCGCAGACGTGGCCCTCTCCCGCTACCTGAGGCTGCTGCCCGTGCTCACGCAGGGCGGGGCGCAGTTGCTGGTGGCCGGACGGGTGGGCAGCCACGTCATGCAGTACCTGGAGAGCGAGACGGCCTGCCGTACCCGCATCGTCTCGGAGGAGCGGGGCATGGTGGCTGACGGCCGCCAGGGGGGCGGCGAGGCGCGCTCATTGCTGGCGCTCTATATAGAGGAAGCGGGCATCGGCGGTTTCTTCGAGGCGCTGGCCCAGCTCTGCGACGCGGCCGTCATCGACACGCGGGTGCTGCTCACTCACCGCGGCGACCAGCCGGGCACGGAGGAGCGTTTCCTTTCGGATTTGGGCCGCTGGCAGGACATTGGCGAGCCCTTCCTGCGGGACTTCACCCGCGCCGCCTGCGAGTGCGATCTGCCGGTCCTGCTGGGCGGGCACTCCCTGGTTTCCGGCGGGCTGATGCTCCTGGTGGAGCATGCCTGGCAGGAGCATGACCGGGCGATCGCCGTTGACGATTCTGTTTGACCATAAACGGGGCCCAAGCGTAAACTTGGGCTGAAATTCCCTCCCTTCAGCTTCGCGCGAAACATCTCT
>DASRHH010000099.1:0-8665 GCA_035650635.1 Dehalococcoidia bacterium
ATTGCCCAGAGATGGTAGAACCAGCCGATTTCAGCCTGTGGCACCACCAGGGTGCGCCTGACCTTTGTGTCGGCCTTAGGCTCATACCCCGTGGGCTCTAAGACGACTGGGCAACCCCAGCCCGTGATCATCTCGAATCCACGCATGCCCTGTAGCCTTTGTCGTGGGGGCTCGCCGTGACCTACGCGGCGCTGAATCAGTTCGGTGTACTTGTGCGTTACTCCGCTTGCATGATAACTGAACTTTCCAGCCAGTAGATGAGGCGCATGATTCACCACATACAAGTCCCCTTGTTTTTCCATCCAAGCTTTAGCCACCAAGATGGAGTTTGGAGGTTCTCCGAGGACGGTATACAGCTCAAGAATCTTTTTCGACATGGTGTTTTAGAGGCGTCTGCACAGAGCTGATGCTCACCTATTTGCGTGTGCGGAAGATCAGGAAGCGTATGTGGCTTATGACCGCTACCACTGGACGAACATCGGCATGACGACGTGAATTGAGTCGTCGCTGCCGATGGGCTTGAGGACGCCAGGGCTGGAGGGGCTCGTCGTCTCCAGAGCGACCTGCCCCGCGTCGAGTACCTGCAGCACGTCCTGCAGGTACTTGCTGTTGAAGGCGATCTTCGCCGGCTCGCCTTCAACGACGACGTCGATTTCGCCCCGGTGATCGCCGACCTCCTCAGCTCGCGCTGAGATCGTCAGCTGGCCGGGCGTCGCGTCGGTGCCCGGCTGCACCTGCAGCCGCACGATGCCGGAGCCGTCGCGCGCGAAGATCGCGGCGATGCGCGTCTCCCGCAGGAACTCCTCCACCTCCACGATGGCGCGGTTGGTGTAGCTCTGCGGGATGAGCTGGCTGTAGTTGGGGAACGTCCCCTGGATCAGCTGCGCCACCATCTCGACGTTCTTAAGCCGGAACATCGCCTGACTCTGGGCGGCGTTGAAGCCGATCTCCACCGGCTCTTCCTGGTCCGCCAGCAGGCGCTCCAGCTCTCGCAGGGCGCGGGCTGGGATCACGACCTCTATCTTCTCAGGAACGTCTCGGTCAAGCGCCAGCTTGTGCACGGCCAATCGAAAGCCGTCGGCGGCGGCGAAGGTCAGGGTGTTGCCCTCGATGAGCGTGTGCACGCCGGTGAGGACGGGTCGCGTGTCATCGGTGGCGGCGGCGAACTCCACCTGTCCGATGGCAGCGCGCAGGCTTTTGGCGTCGATGCTGAGGCCGCTGCCGTCCTCCACGGCCGGTATGGGCGGAAAGTCGGCGGCGTCCATGCCGGAGATCGTCGCCTCGTTGCGAGCGCTGAGCAGGCGCAGCTGGCGGCCGCGCGGCGAAAGCGTCAGCTCGATGCGGTCGTTGGGCAGTGAGGTCACGAAATCGCTCAGCAGGCGTGCTGGCACCGTCACGGAGCCTTCTTCTTCGACCTGGGCGCCTACCCAGCAGGTGATCGCGATCTCGAGGTTGGTTGCCGCCAGCTTCAGCCGCCCTTCATCCGAGGCAAGCAGCACGTGCGAGGTCTGCGGCAGGGTGCTGCGCGTGGCGACAGCCCGCCCGACGATGCCCAGGCCCTTAGACAGGTTTTCTTGCAAACAAGAGACTTTCATGGTGTTCCACCTGGAAAAAGAATCGGCCGGCTCAAATGAGGTTTGCTATTTAAATGCTTACGCACACTAGCAATCTTGCTGGAAAGTATACATCGCCTCCGGAGGGGCTGGCAAGACCGCCGCTAGAGCGAGGCGAGGGCTTTTCGCGCGGCAGCGAGCGTCGCTTCGATCTCGTGCTCCCCGTGCGCAAGGGAGACGAACCATGCCTCGAATTGGGACGGCGGGAGGTAAACGCCGGCGTCCAGCATGGCGCGGAAAAAGCGGCCGAAGCGCTCGCTATCGGCGCGTTTGGCATCGGCGTAGTCGTCGATGGGGCTGGCCGCGAAGAACGGCGTCAGCATTGAGCCGGCGCGGTTGATTGTCGCCTCGATGCCGGCTTGGGCGAACACCGTCTTGAGGCCGTCCGCTAGCTGCGATGCCAACGACTCCAGTCGCTCGTAGCTGCCGGGCTCGCGCAGGCGTTCCAGCGTCGCGATGCCGGCGGCCATGGCCAGGGGGTTGCCGGAGAGCGTCCCGGCCTGGTAGACGGGGCCCCGTGGCGCCAGCTGCTCCATGATCTCGCGCCGGCCGCCGTACGCGCCCACTGGCAGGCCGCCGCCGATGATCTTGCCCAGGCAGGTCAGGTCCGGCTGCGTGTCGAAGAGGGTCTGAGCGCCGCCGTAGCAGAGGCGAAAGCCGGTGATGACCTCGTCGAAGATAAGCAGCGCGCCGTGGCGGCTGGTCAATTCGCGTAGTCCCTGGAGGTAGCCGGGCTGCGGCAGCACGACCCCCATATTGCCGGCGACCGGCTCCACGATCAGCGCCGCTATCGAGTCGCCCTGCGCCTGGAAGAGCGCTTCCAGGGCCGGCAGATCGTTATAGGGCGCGACCAGCGTCTGCCCGGCGTAGGCAGCCGGCACGCCGGCGCTGTCCGGCAGAGCCAGCGTGGCGACGCCGGAGCCGGCCTTGACCAGCAGGCCATCGGCGTGGCCGTGGTAGCAGCCCTCCAGCTTGACGATGCGGTCGCGGCCGGTGAAGGCGCGCGCCAGTCGCAGCGCTGACATCGTGGCCTCCGTGCCGGAGTTGACGAAACGCAGGAGCTCCAGCGAGGGTAGCGCCTCGCGAATCGCGCTCGCCAGGTCGATCTCGAGCCGCGTCGTCGCGCCGAAGGCTGTGCCCTCGGCGGCCGCTTGCTGGACGGCCGCGACAACCTCCAGGTCGGCGTGGCCCAGGATCAGCGGCCCGAAGGCGGCGACGTAGTCGATGTACTCGTTGCCGTCGGCGTCGTAGACGCGCGGACCGGCGCCGCGAGCAATGACGACGGGCTCGCCGCCGACTGTGCGGAAGGCCCGCACCGGGCTGGAGACCCCGCCGGCCAGGTAGCGTCTCGCTTCGGAGAAGAGCTCGCGGGAGCGCGAGCGCTCAGGCGACATCGAGCAGGGGGAGCAGCTCGCTGAGGGAGCGGACGCGCAGATCCGGGTGTGGCGCCAGGCGCGGCTTGCGCAGCCCGAAGCGGTTCACCCAGGCCACCTTGAGGCCGGCCTGCCGGGCGCCCAGCACGTCCGCGATCGGGCTGTCGCCGACGTAGAGGATGGAGGATGGCTCGGCGTTGATGCGGTCGGCCAGGTGCTGGAAGATCTCGGGCTCGGGCTTCATTGATCGCACTTGCTCGGAGGTGATGACGGTATCGAAGGTAAGGTTATTGGCCTCCAGGCAGGGCAGCAGGAAGTTGTCGTCGGCGTTGGAGAGCAGCGCCACCGGATAGCTGCGCCGCAGTGATTCGATGACCTGATGCGCGTCCGGGTAGGCCTGCGCTCCCGCTAGCGTATCGCGCAGGAATTCCGAAGCGTTCTGGGGGTCGCCGTCCAGCTTCAGCTGCCGAAAGACGTTGGCGAAGTGCAGCGGCCAGGTATCGCCGTAGCGCCAGTGCGGGATGCGCTCGTCGTCGCTATGGCCGTTGGCGCGATGCCGTCGCTGGAAGGCGATCGCGGAGCGTAAGAAGCGCTTCCAGACCTCCGCGCCGTCCGCGACCAGGCCCTGTACCTCGCAGATGCGGGCCATTGTCGCCACGAAGTCGGCGTCATTGAAAGCGATCAGCGTGCCGTAGGCGTCAAACGCCACGGCCGAGAGGTCAGACAGTCCGTTTCTGTGCACCGATGAGCGTTTCCCCAGCGTGGTCACTACTCCATTAGCCACTTCGCTGCATCCTTGGCGTGGTAGGTGATGATAATATCTGCGCCGGCGCGCCGGATGCCGGTCAGCACCTCCAGGACCGCCTGCCGTTCGTCCAGAAGGCCGGCCGCGGCGGCTAGCTTTATCATCGCGTACTCGCCGCTTACGTTGTAGGCGGCCAGCGGCAGGCCCAAGCGCTCGCGGGCGCGCGCGATGATATCGAGGTTAGAGAGCGCCGGTTTGAGCATGATGATGTCGGCGCCTTCCTCGGCATCCGTCGCCAGCTCCAGCAATGCCTCACGGCCGTTGGCCGGGTCCATCTGGTAGCTGCGGCGGTCGCCGAACTGCGGCGCCGAGCCGGCGGCCTCGCGGAAGGGGCCGTAGAAGACGGATGCCTGCTTGGCGGCGTAGGCCATGATCGGAACCTGGCTGAAGCCGCCGTCGTCAAGCGCTGCGCGGATGGCCGCGACGCGACCGTCCATCATGTCGGAGGGGGCGACCATGTCGGCGCCGGCCTCGACGTGCGAAACGGCGGTGCGGGCCAGCAAGGGTAGGGTGCTATCGTTATCGATCTCGCCGTCGACGACGATGCCGCAGTGCCCGTGCGATGTGTACTCGCAGAGGCAGACGTCTGTGATGACGACGAGCTCCGGCGCATGCTGCTTCAGCGTGCGGATCGCCTGCTGGACGATGCCGTCCTCCGCGTAGGCTTCCGAGCCGACATCGTCCTTGCCAGTCGGCAGCCCGAAGAGCAGCACGCCGGGTATCTTCAGCGCCCGCAACTCGTCGGCCTCGCGCGGCAACTGGTCCAGCGAGAGGTGGTACTGGCCGGGCATGGCGTTAATTTCCTTGCGAACGTCCTGGCCGTGCGTGACGAACAGCGGGTAGACGAAGCTTTGCGGCGCCAGGCGGGTCTCCTGTGCCAGAGTGCGCAGGCCCGCCTTCCGCCGCAGCCGGCGGAAGCGCCGGAAGGATTGCTCTGCTATGCGAGTGGTCATGCTCATCTGGCTTCCATTATGCGCCAGCCCGCAGCAGCCCGGCGATGTAGTCGATCTGGCCCTGATGCTGCGCCTCGTGAATGACGGCCTGTTGCAGGTAGTAGGCGATGGTGAATTCGGGCCGTTCCGGCCGGGGGACCTCTGGCAGACGCGACAGGTCCAGCGAATCTAATACGTCGAGCGCGCTGGCCTGGACTTCGGCCCCGTAGGCCAGCAGCTCGGAGAGCGGTGGCGGCGCCCATTCTCGCACCTCGTCGGTCGTCCAGCTGTTGCCGACGAACCAGGCGTCGCTGGCGCCGGGATGTTCGGGTAGACGCCAGCGCTGCGACCAGCCGTTGGCGTCCCAGACCTCCAGGCCGGTGCCGACCCAGCGGTTGAAGTAGCGGTCCTGGGCGCGGAACGTATGGAAGAGCAAGAAGCCGATGTGGTTGGCGTCCGGCGCCGGCTGCCAGCCGAGTTCTTCGTCCGAGAGCCCGACAACGATGGTCAGGGTCGCCTTACGGGTGCGTTCCAGCGACTCGCGCGCGAATTCTCGCAGGTCCATTACTCTTTCATCCTTTCAGCGAACGCTTCGCGTAGCGCCAAGACCAGCCCTGGCACCGTGTACTCATCGGCGGTGACGTCGACTCGAAGGTGAGCACGACGCGCGGCCTCCGCGGTCACCGGCCCGATGCAGGCGATGAACGGACGCTTCAGCAAAGAGGCGTTGTCGCCGAGGAGACGCAGCAGGTTGCGCACCGTGGAGGACGACGTGAAGGTGACGATATCGACCTGGCCATCGCGCAGCAACTCGACCGCCTCAGCGGCGCTCTCTTGCGGAATGGCGGCGCGGTAGAGCACCAGCTCGTCGACCTCGACGCCCAGCTCCTGCAGGCCGCGCGGCAACTCGGCTCGTGCGCCTTCGGCGCGCGGCAGCAATAGCCGCTGGCCGGTGCTCACCCGGCCTTTTAGCGCTTCGAGGACCGCCTCGGCGATGAACTCGTCGGGCACAACATCGGCGACCAGGCCCTGCCGGCGCAGCTCGGCCGCGGTCGCCGGGCCGATCGCGGCGACCCGGGTGCCGGCGAGGGCGCGCGGGTCCAAACCCCGTTCGGCCAGCAGGCGGAAGAAGATCTCGACTGCGTTGGCGCTGGTGAAGACGACCCAGGCATAGGCGACGGCTTGCAGGGCCGCGATGGCTTTCTCGACGGACGCGGCGTCGTACGCTGGCTCGATGTCGATCGCCGGCAATTCGATCGGGATCGCTCCTTCTTGCGCCAGCAGCCGCGATAGCGTGCCGGCGCGACTGCGTGAGCGCGTCACCAGCACCGTCCGCCCGAAAAGAGGCCCCTGCTCGAACCAGGCCAGCCGCTGCCGGAGACTCACCACATCACCGATGATAGCGAGGGCGGGGGTTGCCAACCCGGCCTCCGCGACGCGCTCCGCGATGTCTCCCAGGGTACCGGTTACGGTGCGCTGGCGGGGTGTCGTCGCCGACTCGATAACAGCCGCCGGTGTCTCGGCGGGCCGTCCCCCTGCGATCAGCTTTTCGACGATCTCTGGCAAGGCGCGGCCGCCCATCAGGACGACGATCGTATCGGCTACGGTCGCCAGATTTCGCCAGTCCAGCGAGGACTCCGCCTTGTCGTCGTCCTCGTGGCCGGTGACGACCACGAAGGAGGAGGCCAGCCGACGGTCTGTGACCGGGATGCCGCCGTAGGCCGGCCCGGCGATGGCGGAGGTGATGCCCGGCACTACCAGGTAAGGGACGCCGGCGGCTCGCAGCGCGCCCGCTTCCTCGCCGCCGCGCCCGAAGACGAAAGGGTCGCCTCCCTTGAGCCGCACCACCAGCTTGCCTTCCCGTGCCTTCTCGATGAGCAGGCGGTTGATCGTCTCCTGATCAGTGTGGCGGCCGCCGCCCTCCTTGCCGGCGAAGATCAGCTCGGCGTCGTGGCGGGCTTCCTTGAGGAGCTGGGGATTGACCAACCGGTCGTAAACAACGACGTCAGCCGCCGCCAGGTAATCGCGGCCGGCGACCGTTATCAAGCCTGGGTCGCCGGGGCCGGCGCCGACCAGCACCACTCGACCCTCAGCCACGGACGTCCTCCAGTAGGTCGGCGGCGCCCTGCGCCAGCAGGTCCTCCGCCAGGCGCCGGCCCAAGGCCTCGGCGTCATCGGCTGGGCCGCTGAGGTTGCCGCGTAGGAAGCGGCGACCCTCGGCGTCGGCGACGAGGCCTCGTATTTCCAGCGATCCGCCGTTTACCGTCGCCAGCGCCGCGATGGCGGCCTGGCAGCCGCCGCCGAGGCGCCGTTGGAAGGCGCGCTCGCAGAGGGCGGCCGCATGAGTGGGGGCGTCGTCCACAATCGCGGCCAGCACCAGGGCTGCGGAGTCGTCGGCGCGCGTCTCGATCGCCAGGACGCCCTGACCAACGGCCGGCAGGATCACCTCCGGCGAGAGGATTTCCGTCGCCTCGGCAAGGCGGTCCAGGCGGATCAAACCGGCCGCCGCCAGCACTATTGCGTCAAATTCGCCCTCGGCGGTCTTGCGCAGCCGCGTATCGACGTTGCCGCGGATGTTGGTCAGCTGCAGGTCCGGTCGGGCCGCCAGGAGCTGGGCGCGCCGCCGCGGGCTGCCGCTGCCGACATGGGCGCCGTGCGGCAGGTCTCGCAACGACAGACCATCGCGAGAGATCAGGACGTCGTCCGGGGTCTCGCGAGGCAGGGTCGCCGCGATCGTCAGGCCCTCCGCCGGCTGCGAGGGCACGTCCTTGAGGCTGTGCACCGCGAGGTCGATCGCTCCGGCCTGCAGGGCGCGCTCCAGCTCCGTGACGAAGACGCCGCGGCCGCCGATCTCCATCAGCGAGGCCTCAGATTGCCGGTCGCCGGTCGTCGTCAACGGCACGATCTCCAGGGAGAGGCTGCTGTCGCTTGCGTTGAGCCGCTCGACCACGATCTCGGCCTGGCGCAGTGCCAGGGCCGACGCGCGTGTTCCGATGCGGAAGCTGCGGGGGGCGGTTTTAGCCAGTGATTCCGCCAGGGGAGTGGTCCCTCACTCTCTATCCCTGGGTAGCGTCAGGTCGAAAAGCTGCTGTAACGCCTCGATGTGGGTGCCGGGGTCATCGCCGGCCTTGAGGCGTGTGATCGGCTCGTGCAGAAGCTTGTTGATGATCGCCTCCGTCATCGCCTCCACGCGCTGCTTCTCCTCGTCGCTGAGGCCGGGCAGACGGCGGAACGCCTTCTCCACCTCGCGGCGGCGGATGCGCTCCGCCTGCTCTTTGAGCGAGGCGATGACCGGCACGGCATCTAGCGATGTCCACCAGGCCAGGAAGCGGGCCAGCTCTTCTTCGACGATCGCCTCCACGTGCGCGATCTCGGAGCTGTGTCCGCTGGCCGGTGGCGCGAAGGACTGCAGGTCGTCGATGTCATTGAGGACGACGCCGGGCAGCTCGCGCACTGCGGGATCGATATCGCGCGGGACAGCGATGTCGATCAGCAGCAGCGGCCGCTGCGACCGCCCTGCGAGGGCCGTCCGCACCAGCTCCGGGCCGACGACGAATTGGCCGGCCCCGGTGGCGCTGATAACGACGTCGGCTTGCGCCAGGGCCTCGGCCAAGCTATCAAAGGCGACGGCCTCGCCAGCTAGGTTGCCGGCGATGGCGACGGCGCGGCTGTAGGTGCGGTTGGTCACCAGGATGCGGGCGCCGGTGTCCATGAGTGAGCGCGCTGCCAGCTTGCCGGTTGAACCGGCGCTGATGATCAGAACGTTGTGGTTCTCCAGTGTCCCGAAGGTGCGGTTGGCCAGCGCCACGGCGGCCGCGCTAACGGAAGCGGCGTAGCTGCCGATGTTGGTCTCGCTGCGGGCGCGCTTGCCGACCGAGAGGGCGGTGTGGAAGAGCCGCGATAGCACGCCGTTGAGCGAGCCGGCCTCTGTGGCCGCAGAAA
>DASRHH010000100.1:0-14038 GCA_035650635.1 Dehalococcoidia bacterium
AAACCTTGAGGTAGTCCACTTCGTCCACGTACTCGCGGCCCCAGACCTTGGCGAGCAAGGTCTGGTGCGGCAGGATCTGGCCCGCATTGCGAGTCAAGTGGAAGAGCAGGGTGTATTCGGTAGGGGTGAGGCGGACGGGGCGGCCCTTCAGGGTCACCAGACGGTTGGCGTAGTCGATGCGCAGGTCGCCAGACTCAAAAGTCTCGCCGGACGATGGCAACTGCGCCTGATAGCGGCGCATGACGGCCCGAATGCGGGCCAGCAGCTCCAGGTGGCTGAACGGCTTGACGATGTAATCGTCGGCGCCCAGCTCCAGGCCGCGCACGCGATCGACCTCGGAGTCCCGCGCGGTCAGCATGACGATGGGCGTCTCGGCGAAGCTGCGGATCTCGCGACAGAGGCTGAATCCGTCGGTGTCAGGTAACATCACATCCAGGAGCACCAGGTCTGGCCGCTCGTCCTCAACCATCCGCAGCGCCTCGTCGCCGTTGTGCGCGACAACGAGCTGAGCCTCCGGCCAGCGCAGACTGAAGCAGAGGTTCACGATCTCGATAACATCGGGCTCGTCATCGACGACGAGCACTTTCATTTGAGCTTCCATTGGCTGCTGGGGATTATCGGCAAGTGCTTTCATAGCGCTATAGTTAAGAGACATTGACGGAAAGCTGGACGTTACATCGCTCCACCTTGAATCGGCGGCGCCCGTTATCTACGATGAGGACAGCTATTTGAAGGGAGAACCTATGGGAATCACGCTGAACGAGGCCGCGGTCCAACTGCTCACGGAAGACAAAAACATCGCGCACATCGCGACGATTATGCCGGACGGCTCGCCGCAGGTAACGCCGGTCTGGATCGACTACGATGGCACCCACATCCTGGTGAACACGGCCACGGGACGCGTGAAGTGGCGCAACCTCCAGCGCAACCCCAACGTCGCGCTTTCAGTTGTCGGCAGCCAGAACGCCTACAAGGCGATATCCATCCGCGGCCGCGTCGTCGAGATGACCGAGGACGGCGCCAACGACCATATCGATAAGCTCTCGCTCAAGTACCTCGGCAAACCGAAGTACGAGGGCCACCGTCCCGGAGAGCGCCGGGTGCTGGTGCGCATCGAGCCGCTGAAGTTGGCCAGCCGTATTTGAGCGGCCCCTGCGCCGCGCTTATACTCGTTTGTGGCAATGAAGTACCGAACGTTGGGCAAGACCGGCCTCCGCGTCTCCGAAGTAGGCTTCGGAGTCTGGACCGTCAGCACCAATTGGTGGGGCGTCCAGGACGAAGCGACTGGCGTGGCCCTGCTGCGAGAGGCATTCGACCTGGGGATAACCCTCTTCGACACAGCCGACATCTACGGCAACGGCCGCGGCGAGACGCTCCTGGCAGAGGTCCTCGGGGGTAAGCGCGACGACATCGTCATCGCGACAAAGTTCGGCTACAACTTCTATGACTTCGAGCGCGGCCCTGGCCACAGTGAGTTGCCGCAGGACTTCTCCCCCGCCTTTGTGCGGCGCGCCTGCGAGGAGAGCCTGCGCCGGCTGCAGACCGATCGCATAGACCTCTACCAGTTGCACAACCCACGGCTCACAGCCATCGAGAGCGACGATCTGATCGCTACGCTCGATGACCTGCAGCGCGAGGGCAAGATCCTGCACTATGGCTACGCAATTGGCCCGGACATCGGCTGGGAGGAAGAGGGACTCGCCTCGGTCAACCAGCGGGACGCGGCCGCCATGCAGATCATCTACAGCCTGCTGGAGCTGGACCCGGCCCGCAGTTTCTTCGGGCCAGCAGAGGAGCACGGCACCGGCTTGCTGACGCGCGTGCCGCACGCCAGCGGCATGCTGGATGGCACCTGCAAGCCCGGCATGACCTTTGACGCCAGTGACCACCGCAGCCACCGCAAGCTGGAGTGGCTAGAGACCAGCCTCAAGAAGGTGGAGCAGCTGGACTTCATCTACGGCCGGGGGCTGGGCCGCACCATCGGCCAGACGGCCATCCAGTTCTGCCTGGCCGCGCCTATGGTCGCTTCCGTCCTGCCCAACCTGACGAACAGCGAGCAGCTGCGCGAGTTCACGGCCGCCGTCGACGTGCCGCCGGTCTCAGCGGAGGACATTGCCCGCGTCTACGAGCTCTACGATCGCAACTTCGGCCTGGAGCCGGCAGCGGCCCCGGCCGCCGGCCAGGCCTCCGCATGACCAGCGAGCCGCAGCGCTACTACCGCCAGTACGTCAAGTTCAGCTTCTTCCGCGTGACGCCGCAGTGGCGTACCCTGAGCGCCGATGCCCGCGAGGCCGCCAAGCAGGACTTCCAGAGCGTCGCCGGGTCGTTCGGCGACCGGCTGATCATCCGCAGCTATACACTCATGGGGACGCGCGGCGACGCCGACTTCCTGCTCTGGCAGATCGGCGACCGCCTGGATGATATCCAGCGGCTGGCGACGGCGCTCTTCAGCACCGCCATGGCGCCTTACCTCGAGACGCCCTACTCCTACCTGGCGATGACGCGGCGCTCGACGTACGAGGTCAAGGACGAAGCCCACGACCCTGACGCCCGCCTCATCATCCGACCCAGCAAGTCGCGCTACTTCTTCGTCTATCCCTTCGTCAAGACGCGCGCCTGGTACAGGCTGAGCCAGGAAGAGCGCCAGGGACTGATGAACGAGCACATCCGCATCGGCCGCAAGTACCCGTCGGTGAAGCTCAACACTACTTACTCCTTTGGCCTGGACGACCAGGAGTTCGTAGTGGCCTTCGAGACCGATGAGCCGGCCGATTTCCTGGACCTGGTGATGGAGCTGCGCGAGACCGAGGGCAGCCTCTACACCCTGCGGGACACGCCCATCTTCAGCTGTATTGCTATGCCCCTGGGCGAGACCCTGGACTCGCTGGGGATGCCTGGACCGGCCAGAGCGACGCAGGCGCCCGCCGGCTGGACGCGAGTCGCCTTACTGGCCGACCTGCCGTCCGGCGGCCAGAGCACCGTCTACTTCGGTGGCGAGCAGATCGCGCTCTTCAACCGTGAAGGCCGCGTCTTTGCCTTCGGCAACCGCTGCCCTCACGCCAACGCGCCGCTAACGGAGGGCTGCGTCGAGGGAACGACCCTGACCTGCGCGGCCCACAATTCGCAGTTCGATATCGAGAGCGGGGCCCCGTTGCGCGGCCCCGCCAGCCGCCCGCTGACGACCTACGCCGTCAAACTAGAGGACGGCGACATCCTCCTCGCTCCGCTGCCCTAGATAGCAGGAGAGGCCGCACATGGCAGCCCCTCCTGGTTGCGTTTCGCTTTGATTACGCCGCGGCCAGCTCCGGCATCGCGACATTCAACTCTGCCGCCAGGTCCTGGATCTGCTTCCAATAGGCGTCCGGAATCGGGATACCGTCCCTTAGGCGCTTCTCCTGCAGTTTGAAGCCGCGCTCGCCCGGAATCAGGATCTCGTCGACGCCCTTGCGCTTCTTGGAGTTCTTGATCTCGCGGATACGCGAGTCGACCTTGTCCTTAAAGGCCTGCAGGTCCTGGAAGAACGAGACGTTGATGGCGATGATGAACATCGGCGTGGTCAGGCGGCCGCCGCCGGTGGCCTCGTTGCCGTTAAGCATGCCAGGGAAGATGCCGCCCAGCATCTCGACCGCCAGCTGAATGGCGTAGCCCTTGTGATTGCCGGCCATGTTGTTCATGGCGCCCCGGGTCTCGCCGCGCTGGGCCGGCGTGGTGAACTTTGCCGGGTCTGTCGTCGGGTTGCCGTCGTCGTCGAGCAGCGTGCCCTCGGGGATGGGATCGCCGTGCATCAGCTTGGGCAGCAGGCCCATCCAGGTCGCGGAAGAAGTCGCCATGTCGATGATGATTGGGTATTCCTGACCGGCCGGGACGCCGATGCCGATCGGGTTGGTGCCTAGCATCCGCTCCACGCCGCCCCAGGGCGGTGCGCAGGCGCCTGAGCCCGTGAAAGCCAGGCCGATCATGTCGTTGGAGACGATGCGGTCGATGTAGTAGGCGAGGGCGCCATTGTGCGTGTTCTTGCCGACGGTTCCGGCCGCGATGCCCATCGTCTTGGCCTTCTCGATCACCTTCTCCGTGACGTCCATGCAGACCTTCTGGCCCAGGCCGAAGTCGGCATCGACCGCGATGGTTGCCGGCGTTTCGTTGATAATGCGCGGCTTGTATTCCTTGTTGATGCTGAAGCCGCGACCCAGGTAGTTCTGGATGTACAGTGGCATGTGGCCCGCGCCGTGGCTGTCGTGCCCGCGCAGGCTGGCGAAGAGCAGAGACTCCGTGATGATGCTTGCGTCGTCAGGCGTGGCACCCACGGCTTGGAAGATGCGGTTGGAGAAGTCCCTGAAGTCAGCGATGGAGACGTTTGGCATGGTTCACCTCAATCCGTGATATCGGCTCACACTGTAGCAAGAAGCTGGCCCGGTGACTAGTCACCGGGCCAGCTTGCCCGTGTTCGATTAGATTCGCTCTACGCCTTGTCGACGACGAGCGGGCCAGGGCCCTCAACACACAGGTAGCGGATGGCCGTGCTACCGGTGTTGTGGACGCCGTGGATAGTGCCGGCCGGCGCGAAGCAAACATCGCCGGGGCGGACCGAACGAGTGTTATCCTGGCCGTCCAGGATGTACTCGCCCTCACCCTCGAGGATGAAGACCATGCTGTCGGAGTTCTTGTGGACATGGCCCCACTTCTGCATGCCCGGCTGAATCTCCGCGATGAGCGCGACGATCTTGCCGTCCCAGATGACGTTCGACTTGTATCCGTTCAGCGGGTTGTCCGGGGTGCCACGCTCTTTGAAAGCGTCACGGTTATTGATGTGGTCCTGAATTGCGGCCACCCGATCCTGAACTGTCGCCATGTGCGCCCTCCTCTATGATGGGCCGCCGCTCTCAGCGGCCCTGTAAAAGTTGCCGGTAATATAGCATCGACTATTTAGGCTGTCAATAAATAGCGAGGTTATGCGTCGGATCGAGCAACTGTTTCGTTGACGGCTGCGCAGGCCGATGCTAAGGTATCGTCAATTCACTTCTGAGAATCGCGGCGGCACTGTCCGTGTCCCTTAAGGAGGGCCCATGATAGACCTGACAAAGTACGCGGAGAACGTTAACGATGCGCTAGCCCAGGGGAAGCCCTGTATCGTCGCTAGCGTGGCGCCTGACGGCATGCCGGACCTGGGTCCCAAGGGCAGCGTCCTCGTCCTCGATCAGGATCACCTGGCATACTGGGAGCGCACCGGCGGCCAGCACTTCACCAACGTGCGTAGCGGCTCCAAGGTGGCCGTGCTGTACATTAACTTCGCCGCCCAGGCCTATCTACGCTTCTATGGCGAGGCCGAGATGTACGACAGCGGCGAGGTGCGCGACCGCGTCATGGCCAAAGTGGTGCAGCCGGAGCTGGACCGCGACCCTGAGCGCAAAGGCTCTGCCGTTGTCATCCGCATCGACAAGGTCATCGAAGGGTTCGGCGGCGAGACTTTGACGCGCGAATAGACTCGCCCGAATAGCGACGCCTCTCACGGGAATTTAACTCCGTTTTTACCTGACCCTACCCGAAATTAACCCCCTTGTTCACCCGGCCAAACCATACTTAGGCGGAGAAAACCGAACGGCGGACAAGGAGGATCCTAATGATTTTTGGTGGAAAGGGCGAGTCAAAGACGGACGTTATGGACAAAGAAGAGAAAGCCGAGAAGGCAGTGGAGCCCAACAAGGAAGGCTACGAGGGCATCCACCCCGGCGCCCAGCGCGGTAGCGCCCGCCACGGGGATATCGCGTTCTTCATCGTACAGCGCGAAGGCGAAGGCGCCCCCAAGACGTTCAGCTGCCAGACGGAGCAGGAGGCCCAGATCTTCCTGGAAACGCTCCTGACCCAGGGAGTCGCGGCTGAAGCCATCGATCTGTACCGCGCGAACAAGGCCGCCTTCAACGTCAACTTCAAGCCAATCGTCGACCTGCAGTAGGCACGAGCACGGTTTCCCGCGAAAAATATCCCGAATAATTTCGCCCCAAAGCTTAACGAATAGCCCTCAGGATGCGTCTGTATCCTGAGGGCTATCATTTACCTGCCGCTAACGGAGCGTGATTAAGAGGGAGCTGACATTGGCCAAGATCAGGACCATACATTACGGCCTCGGCAGCATTGGCGTGGAGGCCGTGCGCCTAGCCATGATGCGCGACGACTTCGAGGTCGTCGCCGCCATCGATACCCATCCGGCGCGCGCGGGCAAGGACCTGGCGACGATCCTAGGCCTGGAGGACTCACCCGGCGTCACCGTCACCTACGACCCCGAATCCGTCCTCCGGCACGCCGCCGCAGACCTGGTGCTGCACAGCACCAGCGCCAGCCTCACCTCCGCCTTCCCGGAGCTGATGCAGATTACGGCGGCCGGCAAGAACGTCATCTCCAACTGCCCGGGCCTGGCCTTCCCCTGGGTGCATTACCCGGAGATCGCGCAGAAGCTGGACCAGCAGGCCCGCCAGGCCGGCACCTGTATCCTGGCCGCCGGCGTCGGGCCAGGCTTCATCGCCGATATCATCCCGATGCTGCTAACGCTCGCCTGCCAGCAGGTAAAGTCGCTGCGCATCAGGCGCGTTGTTAACGTCGCCGACCGGTTGCTGGAGATGCGCGAGCAGACCGGCATCGGTCTCAGCCAGGAAGGATTCAAGCGGGCGGTAGACAGCGGGCTGATCGGCCTCACAGGCGGCCGCGAGTCGGCGGCACTGCTGGCCGATACTCTGGGCTGGCGCATCGACGACCTGCGCGAGACGCTGGAGCCATTCGTCGCCGACGACCGCATCAAGACCGATGACCTCGCCGTCGACAAGGGCTATGTGAGCGGCCTCAAACAGCGCACGATTGGCCTGGTCGGCGGCAATGAAGTTATCGCCATCGAGATGGAGACGCGGCTGGAGCCAGCCGACCCGAAGGACGAGATCATCATCGATGGGCAGCCGCCGCTGCACATGGTAATCCCCGGCGGAATCAAGACCGAGGCCGCCAGCGCCGCCCTCATGATCAACTGCGCCCCCGCCGTCGTGCGCGGACAGCACCGCGGGTTAGTCTCGATGCGAGACCTGCCGATAGCTCCTTACAGGGAGACGACGACCGAGAGCCGGCTGCAGGCCGGCGGCTCAACCGATCCGCAGGCCGGGATCAACGTCTAGCGCCAGGGGGTCGAATTCACCAACTTCCTGCGCTCTGTAATAGGCGCAGGCCGCGATCATTGCGCCGTTGTCCGTGCAAAGCGAGATCGGTGGCACCCGCACCGGCAGCGGACAGCGGGCCGCCAGCGCCTCCCGCAGCAATAGATTAGCGGCGACCCCGCCTGATAGCAGCACCTCCGCCACCCCGTTCGCTTCCGCTGCCTTCACGGCCTTCGTGACCACGGCGTCGACGACAGCTTCCTGGAATGCCGCAGCCAGCTCCTCGCGGGGTGGCACCTCGCCCTCCTCGCCGCGGACGATGCGCTGCACCTTGGTCTTGAGGCCACTGAAGCTGAAGTCGTAGGGGCCGTCTAGCTTGGCGCGCGGCAGCTGCGGGCCCGTGTGCTTGGCGGTGCGAGCCATCTTCTCAACGGCCGGGCCACCGGGGAAACCGAGGCCCAGGAGTCGCGCCACCTTGTCGAACGCCTCTCCCGCGGCGTCATCGACGGTTTGGCCGAGGCGTTCGTAGTCGCCGTGCTGCCGCATCAGGACGACGTCCGTATGGCCACCCGAGACAATCAGTCCCAATGCCGGCAGCTGCGGAAGAGTCTCGACGCCGATCCAGTTGGCGTAGATGTGCCCCTCCAGATGGTTCACGGGGATCAGCGGCTTCTCCCAGGCGTAGGCCAGGGCCTTGGCCGCGTTGACGCCGACAAGCAGCGATCCCGCCAGGCCCGGCCCGTAGGTCACGGCAATGGCGTCGATGTCTTCGATCACACTGCCGGCCTCGCCGAGGGCTGTCTCCAGCACCGGCATCATCATCTCCAGGTGCTTACGGGAGGCGACCTCCGGCACTACACCGCCATAACGGGCGTGCAGGTCAACCTGCGAGGAGACGATATTGGAGAGCAGCTTCCGCCCGTCCTCGACAACGGCGATGGCGGTCTCGTCACAGGACGTCTCGATGCCGAGGACTCTCACTCCTCCGGCTCCTCGTCCTCTTCTTCGTCGTCGCCGGCAGCGACGATGACGGCGGAGCAGTCGCTCAGCTCACGGACGTGTCGGTAGACCTGCGGCAGCGCCTGGTCCGGCTCGTAGCGCAACGCCTCGCGCACTGCCGATTCACCAAGCAGCTCGCCGACGTTGCTGGAGAAGAGGAGAACTGTGTCGCCGGAGACGAAGCCGATGCGGCTGAAGGCGGGCCAGAACTCATCGTCGGTGCCCAGCGGGGACATCGCCTCCGGGATGTTGGGCTCGAGCCGGCTGACCGCCCCGTTGCTGCGGGCGAAAGCCAGCGCCGGCCCGACCTGTCCCAGGTAAGCCTCGCCGTCCGTCACGGCCAGCGCCGAGATGCCGGCGGCCACCCGGTGCTCGCGGAAGCTACGGCGGTTCCAATCGCGCAACTGAAAGTGGGCCGCCTGCATGGCTCGGAGAATGCCGCCGGTCAGGGAATTCTTGCTCTGGTGGAAGAGCTGCCCCATCGCTTCCAGCAGCTGGCGGCAGAACTCCTCGCTGCCCGATAGGGCCGGCTCGACGAGGACGTAGAGGTCTGAGCGTGGGATGTCCCGGCGCTCGTGGTCCGGGAAATGGGCCGAGTACTCATCGGCCTCACTGAACTCGCCGTCGTTAACGCTGAACTGAGCGAAGTAGATCATTCGCTTGCGATTATAGCGGGCGAGTGCGAAAGCAACAGACGCCAGGGGGCTTAGTCGCCTTTGGACGCGGGAGCATCGGCGGGCCGGATGCGATAGGTGCAGGCGCGTTCGCCGCGCATCAGGCTGGCGGTGAGGCGGGTATCGGCAGCGGTCAAAGAGCGGACCATATCGACGTGCAGGACGCAGATGGCGCGGTCCTGTTGTGCGACCTTCGGGTAGGGGCAGGTGTACTCCTCGATGAAGTACTCCTCGCCGTCCTCGTGGCATTCCACCAGGCAGCCCTGCTCCTCCATGATGCGCACCGTCTCCCGCACGCGCTCGCCGATCGGCTTGCCTTCAACGCGATCGGCGTACTGGGCGGTCATGCGCGCCGCGACACGACGCAGCAGCTGCTGCAGGTGCTCGTTGCCCTCGCTGGAGCGGATCTCCTCCAGCAGACTGACGGCCAGTTGGTCGTAGCTCTTGGGGAAGAGTCCTTCCGCCTTGTCCGTCAGAGAATAGACGAGCGTGGGGCGGCCGACACGGCCGCGCTCCTCGCTGGCCTTCACCAGGCTATCACGCTCCAGGACGGTCAGGTGCTGGCGGATGCCGGTGGAGGTGAGGCCCAGCAGCGCGCCGAGGTCTTTGACGGTGGCGCGCCCGACCCGTTGCAGGTGCTCGATGATCTCCTGGCGGGTCGTCTGGAGGTGCACGCTCTGTTGCTGAACCATCTGTATAACAGTGTATGACAATAGTCAGTTATTTGCCAGATTCGATAGGGTTTATTGAAGGCGCCTATGTTCGCCGCCCTATTCCAGGACGATATCGCCGCTTTTGCCGCCGGACTTGCGCACCAAGCGCACGTCGCTGATGCGCATAGCACGGTCGGCGGCCTTGAGCATGTCGTACACCGTGAGCGCAGCGATAGTGACCGCCGTCAGCGCCTCCATCTCGACGCCGGTCTTGCCGGTCGTGCGCACAGTCGCCTCTATTCCAATACCGCCCTTAGCCGGCTGTAGGGAGACGTCGATATCGGTGAGGAGCAGCGGATGGCACATCGGGATGAGCTCGTGGGTGCGCTTGGCTGCCATGATGCCGGCCAGCTGGGCCGTGGTCAGGACGTCCCCCTTGGCCCCCCGACCAGAAGTCGCCAGCTCCAGAGTCTCGGGCTGCATGAGGACGCGCCCACGGGCTGTCGCCTCACGGGCGGTGTCGTCCTTGGCAGAGACATCCACCATGCGCGGCCGCCCGGTAGCGTCCAGGTGAGTCAGCCGGTGGGGTTCCTGCGCCATCAGTGCCTGCCTGCGTAGTTCTCCAGCGCCTGCGAGAACGTCAGCACGTAGCCGTCCAGGTCACGCATGGTGAAGTTGCGGTGGCCCCAGGGCCGATCGCCCAGGGGCACGATAATGCGGCCGCCGCGGCCGCCGACGCGCTCGTAGTAGTCGTCGACGTCCCGGTTACCGAGGTCGATATAGAGCAGGACTCCGGTGCCCTTAGCGCTGCCCTGCTTGAGCGCGCGCGTGATCTCGTCGTTGCCCGGCCCGCCACCACCCGACGACGGTGAAAAGCTGATGTGGACGTCGTCCAGCCAGACCTGGCCGTGGAAAACGCGCTCGTCCTCGAAGCGTTGGGCCGGACCCTTCTCGAAGCCCAGGACGTTCTCGTAGTAGTCCATGCTGGCCAGGATGTCATCGACTGCGAATTCGGCAACGACTGTTGCGGGCATCGGTATCCTTTCTGAGCTTATGTTTTCTAGTAGAGCTTGCGGGCGGGGCGCTCTCAAGCGCGCCTAGCCGCCGATGTAGGACATCTCGACTTTTTCGGCTAACTTCGGCGTCTGCTGCGACCGCTCCTCGGAGTAGCGGTCCTTGCGACGGCTCCAGAGCTTCGCCAACGCCTGGCGGATCTCGTCGTCGCTCTTGCCGCCGCGCAGTAGCGCCCGGAAGTCGCTGCCGATAGCGGCGAAGAGGCAGGTATAGAGCTTGCCGTCCGCAGATAGGCGCAAGCGCGTGCAATTGCCGCAGAATGGCTGCGTCACGGAGGCGATGACGCCGATCTCGCCGCTGCCGTCGAGGTAGCGCCAGCGGTTGGCGACCTCGCCGGGGTACTGGGGCGGCACCGGCTCCAGCGGCAGCTCATTGCTGATCGTCCGCACGATCTCGGCTGCCGGGACCACGTCCTCCATGGCCCAGCCGTTACTATTGCCGACGTCCATGAACTCGATGAAGCGCACGATATAGCCGCTGCCCTTGAAGTGCCGCGCAAAGTCAAGGACGGTGTGGTCGTTGACGCCACGCTTGACGACCATGTTGATCTTGATCGGCGAGAGGCCGGCCTCGCGGGCGGCCTCAATGCCGTCCAGCACGTTGGAGACGGGGAAGTCAACATCGTTCATGGCGCGGAAGACGGCGTCGTCCAGCGAGTCGAGCGAGACGGTGACGCGCTGCAGGCCGGCGTCCTTGAGGTCGCGGGCCATTGCGGTCAGCCTGGAACCGTTGGTCGTCAGGGTCAGGTCTTTCAGGCCGGGGATCGTCGCAAGCATCTCGATGAGCTTGGGCAGGTCGCGCCGCAGGGTAGGCTCGCCACCGGTCAGGCGCACCTTCTCGACCCCCTGGGCGACGAAGATACGGGTGAGGCGGGTGATCTCCTCGAAGGTGAGCACCTGGTCATGGCGCAGGAACTGGTAATCGCGGCCAAAGACCTCCTGCGGCATGCAGTAGGTGCAGCGGAAGTTGCACCGATCTGTGACCGAGATGCGCAGATCACGCAGCGGCCGTTGCATCGTGTCCAGCAGGAAGTTCTGCTCTTCAGTCATTCGTTCGTCAGCTCTTTCAGTATCGGCAGCGCGGCCCGGGCCGCCCTGGCGCGGTGGCTAACCGCGTTCTTCTCTTCCGGCGTCAGCTGGGCCATCGTCTTGCCCAGATCTGGCAGATAGAAGATGGGGTCGTACCCGAAGCCGGCATCGCCTTGCGGCGTCTCCGCTATCAACCCCTCGCAAACTCCTTCAACCGTTCGTACCGCGCCATCGCCTGGCCTCGCGATGGCGATAACGCAGCGAAAACGAGCGCTCCGCTGCGGCGCCGGCAGGCCCGCCAGTTCCCCGAGGATGGCCCGAAAGCGCTCCTCGTAGGAAGCTGTCTCCCCCAGGTAGCGAGCCGAGAGATATCCTGGAGCGCCGCCCAGCGCATCGATCTCGATACCGGAATCATCGGCCAGCGTCAGAAGACTGCCGGCGGCTGCGCCCTCCACTGCCTTAATTGTAGCATTCTCGGCATAGGAGCTTCCGTTTTCCACAGTCGAAAGTTCTATATCTATCTCGGCTGGCGAAACCAGCTTCCAATCAGGAGACGAAAGAATCACCCGCAACTCCACCAGCTTGCCGGGGTTGTTAGTCGCCAGAAGAATGCGCGGCCAGCTGGTCATTCGGCAGCGGTTAGCAGGCGGCCCGGGCTTTGACAGCCCGGGCCGTTCTGTCTGGTGATTCGCTAATCGACAGGCTGGTACTCACGCACCAGCTCCCAGCGGTTCGCCAGCTTGGCCGCCACCTGGGGCATGGTCGTGTACTCCATCTCTTCCAGGGGCAGGCGATGCGGCTCGAAAGGCCCGTGGGCGCGCAGGAAATCTGCGATCTCGTTGGCCTTAGCACGCACGTGGTCGAAGCCAGGGTCGTCGAACATGTCGCGCGGGCCGATCAGCTTGCCATCCGCCAGCTGGAAGCCGAGACAGGCCAGCCGTGGCGGACCGTCAAAGCGACTCGGGTGAGCGTCCGGAACGCTAACCGGCATCAGCGGCCCGTGGTGCGAGCCGCGCATCCAGCCTTCGACGATGAAGGGGACGGTAAACGGCTCCAGCACTTCGCCGACCGCCGGGAAGTTGCCCTGGCAGCGCACGATCATCGTCGGGTCATCCTTGCCGACGTAGCGCCCCGCTATCAGCGAGAGCTTGTCAGTGCTGGAGACCGCGGATATCTCACCGCTGCGCCGGTTGTAAATGCGCTTGACCGCGTAGCGGCTGGGCGCGCCCATGAAGATCAGCATGTCGTAGATCTCATCCGGGGAGTTAAGGGTCACCATCTTGTGTTCCTTAACATCGTGGATCTCGAAAGCGAAGCCCTCATGAAGCGGCTCGCCGATGACCAGGCCCGGCGTGTTGAACGGGTCGGCGAACATCTTATAGAGGGGCAGGTTAAATGCTCCGGCTGATGTCTTGTCGCCCATGAAGACCAGGATGGGCTCGGAGGGCCGCTCCTCGATCTCCATCTCCGCCGAACCAGGGCCGGCGCCGCGGATGTTGCCGGAGAAAGCGTCTGCCAGGAGGTCCTGGCCGGCGCCGTACAGCTTCAAGACCTTGGCCATCTCCGTTCCCTTGATGAAGGTATCCCAGGCCAGCTTGTGGACCTCTTCATTGTTCTCCCCACGATCATGAGTCATGATCAGGAACATGTCATCGCCACAATTGCTGACGTGGAAGTCGATAAGAAGGCCGCGCTGTCTGGCTTGCTCCAACTCTTCGCGGCCGAGGTTCAAGATATCCGGATGCGATTGCGAATGGCCGACATAACCCCCGATGTCGGCCTTGATTACGCTAACGGTGACCACCCTTCACTCCTCTTTCCGCGCCGATGAACTCGACGCTGAGCTACCCGGGATTATGTTGGCTTAGTGGGTGTGTAGCCTACCGAATGTTACTTTTCGCGCGAAATGCGTGTCAAGGAAATCAGTCGTCGCTGGGGTGTAGGGTTTGTAGGGAAAGCCCGGCCAGACGCCTCGCCGTTGCCTGCCACGGCTCGCCAGCGTCCGGCAACTTGGCGAGCGTTTCGGCGAGGGCATCTTGCAGCCTGCCCCAGCGCTCGTACGCTGCAGAGTCGTCCAGGGGCTTGAACCCCTGGAGCTTGCGCGGCCCCTCTGAGCCGCCCTCCGGAATGTACCAGTCGCGGAAGTTCAGGCAGCCGGCCTGCAACAACGCGTAGCCCACCGGCGAGCAAGGCGCCGGCAAGCCGGCGCTGAGGATGCGCGCCGTCTCCGCCTGCGCGGGGGAATCGTACTCCACCATGATGTGCCCGCCCGGCGGCAACATCTCGCCGAAGAGCTGGAAGAGGCGCTGCTCCTCCGGCGTCCCCCTCAGGTCGACAGTGTTGCCGTCGATGCGCACGACGGGCTCGTAGTCGATGAGCTCGATCCAGTTGAAGCCGGGATAGGGGCCGGTGTTTCGCAGACCCAGTGCCAGCGGCCCTTCGCTGATGCTGCCATCCTCTGACACGAGGTAGATCTG
>DASRHH010000101.1:0-8359 GCA_035650635.1 Dehalococcoidia bacterium
CAGCTCAAGCCACAGCTGCCGGGCTGGCAGCTCATCGAAGAGGACGGCATCCGCAAGCTGGACCGCGCCTTCCGCGTCCGCAACTTCGCACAGGCTCTGACGCTAACGAACGCCGTCGGCGCATTAGCAGAGGAGGAGGGCCATCACCCGCGTCTGGTCACGGAGTGGGGCCGCCTGCGGGTCACCTGGTGGACGCACAAGATCCGCGACCTCCACCGCAACGACTTCATCATGGCGGCCCGTACGGATGGGGCCTATCGCAAGCTGTTGGAGGCGGGCGAGATCGAGGTGCCGTCCCGCTAGGGACGAGGCTTTGAATCGGTGGTCGGCTTGAGTTCGCGCGGCAGCGGGAAGTAGACATCCTCATCGCTGCCGTCCAGGTCGCCCTCCACCTCGGCGCCATAGGTGTCGCGCAGGTGCTGGACCACCTCCTGCACCAGGTACTCCGGGGCTGAGGCGCCGGCCGTAATCGCGACAGTCTCCACGCCCTCGAACCAGTGGTCCTCCAGCTGCTCAGCCGACTCGATGAGGTGCGCGGCCACGTCGCGCGCTGCGGCAACCTCGACCAGCCGGTTGGAGTTGGACGAGTTGACCGCGCCAATGACCAGCACCAGGTCCGCCTCGTCAGCCACGTCCTTAACGGCTGCCTGGCGGTTCTGCGTAGCGTAGCAGATGTCGTCGGTGGGCGGCGCGTGCAGCGCCGGGAAGCGGCGCTGCAGCACCGCTACGATGTCACTGGTGTCGTCGACGGACAGCGTCGTCTGCGTGACGTAGCTGACGCGCTCGGGGTCACGCACATCGATGCACTCGGCGTCCGCGACGTTCTGGATCAGCTTGATCTTGCCTGGCAGCTGACCCATGGTGCCCTCCACCTCCGGGTGGCCTTCATGACCGATTAGCAGGATCTCGAAGCCCATGCGGTCCAGCCGGTGGGCTTGCAGGTGCACCTTGGTCACCAGGGGACAGGTTGCGTCCACGGTGTGCAGGCCGCGCTTCTTGGCCTTCGTCCACACCTCTTTGGCGACGCCGTGCGCCGAGAAGATGACGCTGGCGCCGTCCGGTACTTCATCCAGGCTCTCGACGAAGATGGCGCCCTTCGACCTGAGGTCATCGACGACGTGCCGATTATGCACGATCTCGTGTCGCACGTAGATGGGATTGGAGAACAAGTCTAGCGACCGTTCTACGATTTCGATGGCCCGCACCACGCCGGCACAGAAGCCGCGGGGCCGGACGAGAATGATACGCATCAGCAACTCCCGCGTCTAATGTTAGCGCATGCCCCGTCAGGCGCGCTATGACGCTGCGAATATGTCGCGAGTTTGTAGAAACATGGCACGTAGGCGGCCCGCCGACTATATAGGCGCCGCCGGCGTTATTACAATAGATGCACGTGATGCAACCACAGGACGCCCGCCAGCGGGTCGTCATCGAAGGGGTTGACCCGGAGATAGACGGCGGCCGCTTCCCCATCAAGCGCACGCGTGGCGAAACCGTTACCGTGGAGGCGGACATCTTCACGCACGGGCAGACGGAGCTGGCTTGCACCCTTCTCCATCGGCAGGAGGGAGAGACCGTCTGGCAGCGCAGCGAAATGCAGCCCCTGGGCAACGACCGCTGGCGCGCCACCTTCGAGATCGTCGGCCTCCGGCCCTACATCTACACTCTGCAGGCGGCTATCGATCCCTTCGCTGGCTGGCGCCTGGACCTGGAGAAGCGCATCGCGGCAGGCCAGGATGTGGAGATCGAGCTGCTGATCGGCGCCGAGCTCGTCGCCGAGGCCGCTGCCCGCGCCACCGGCATTGACGGCGAGCGCCTGGCGGAGGCAGCCCAACGCCTCGCCCGCGAGAAGGCCGCGGAGAGCGGCCGCACGCTAGCACTCTCGCCGGAGCTAGCAGCCCTCATGCGCGCCAACGTCGACCTCAGCGAAGCGACTTGCTACGAGCACCTGCGAGTCATGGTCGATCGGGAGCGCGCCCGCAGCGGCGCCTGGTACGAGATGTTTCCTCGCTCCACCGGGCCGGACGGCCGCCACGGCAGCTTTCGCGACTGCGAGGAGCGCCTTTCCTACGTGGCGGAGATGGGCTTCGATATCCTTTATCTGCCGCCTGTCCATCCGATTGGGACGGCGCATCGCAAGGGCCGCAACAACAACCCCGTGGGTCAGCCGGGCGACATCGGCAGCCCCTGGGCGATCGGCTCGGAGCACGGCGGCCATACCGCGATCGAGCCGCAATTAGGCACGCTGGAGGACTTCCGCCACCTGCTGCAGCGCGCCGCCGACTTCGGCCTGGAGGTCGCGCTGGACATCGCCTTCCAGTGCTCGCCGGACCACCCCTGGGTGCGGGAGCACCCGCAGTGGTTCCGGCACCGCCCGGACGGCAGCATCCAGTACGCCGAGAACCCGCCGAAGAAGTACGAGGACATCTACCCGCTCGATTTCGAGACGGAGGACTGGCAGGCGCTCTGGCAGGTGCTGCGAGACGTCTTCGTCTTTTGGGCGGAACAGGGCGTCCGCATCTTCCGTGTCGATAACCCGCATACCAAGCCCTTCGCCTTCTGGGAGTGGGCCATCGCCGATATCCGGTCGCATTATCCTGACGTTATCTTCCTGGCGGAAGCCTTCACGCGGCCCAAGATCATGTACCGGCTGGCCAAGTTGGGCTTCGACCAGTCTTACAATTACTTCCCCTGGCGCAACCAGAAATGGGAGCTGACCCAGTACTTCACGGAGCTGACCCAGACGCGCGTGCGAGAGTTCTTCCGGCCCAACCTCTGGACGAACACGCCGGACATCCTGACGGAGTACTTGCAGACCGGCGGCCGGCCCGGCTTCATCGTGCGGCTAGTGCTGGCGTCCACCCTGGGCGCCAGCTACGGCATCTACGGCCCGGCCTTCGAGCTGCTGGAGCACCAGCCGCGCGACCAGGGCAGCGAGGAGTATCTGGACTCCGAGAAGTATGAGCTCAAGCAGTGGGACATCGAGCGGCCGGACAGCCTGCGCAATGTCATCGCACGAATTAACCGCGCCCGCCACGCCAACCCGGCGCTGCAGACGGACCGCGGGCTCGCATTCCACACCATCGAGAACGACAACCTCATCGCCTACAGCAAGACAGCGGGCACTAACGCTGTCCTGACGATCGTGAACCTGGACCCGCACAACACACAGACGGGCTGGCTGCACCTCGACCTGGCCGCCCTCGGGCTGGAGGAGGGTCGAGCCGTCGAGCTGACAGACGTCCTGACGGAGGCGCGCCACACTTGGCAGACCGCACACCAGCAGGTCGAAATTGACCCGCAGGTGACGCCGGCGCACGTCTTCGAAATGCGGCCCCAGGAATGAGCGAGGTCTAGAGTTGCCACGCCTGCCGCAGACCATTCCGCTGGACGCCGATCCGCTCTGGTACAAGGACGCCGTCATCTATGAGCTGCACGTCCGCTCCTTCCAGGACAGCGACGGCGACGGCATCGGTGATTTCCCCGGCCTGACCCAGCGGCTCGAGTACCTGCAGGACCTGGGCGTGACGGCTCTCTGGCTGCTGCCCTTCTTCCCCTCTCCGTTGCGGGACGATGGCTACGACATCTCGGATTACACCAACGTCCACTCCAGCTACGGCACCCTGCGGGACTTCGAAGCATTCCTGCGGGAGGCGCATCGCCGCGGCATCCGCGTCATCATCGAGCTGATCCTCAACCACACGTCTGACCAGCACCCCTGGTTCCAGCGGGCGCGCCGGGCGCCCGCTGGCAGCCGCTGGCGCAACTTCTACGTCTGGAGCGATACGCCTGATCGCTACCAGGATGCGCGCGTCATCTTCAAAGACTTCGAGTCGTCCAACTGGTCCTGGGACCCGGTCGCCAAGGGCTACTACTGGCATCGCTTCTATTCTCATCAGCCGGACCTCAATTTCGAGAGTCCGGATGTCAGGCGCGCCATGGAGCGCGTCGTCGATTTCTGGCTCGGCATGGGTGTCGATGGTCTTCGCCTGGACGCCGTTCCCTATCTCTACGAAGCCGACAACACCACCAGCGAAAATCTGCCGCAGACCCATGCCTACCTCAAGGAGCTGCGTGCCCACATCGACCAGAAGTACCCCAATCGCATGCTCCTGGCGGAGGCGAACCAGTGGCCGGAAGACGCTTCGGCCTACTTCGGCGCCGGCGATGAGTCGCACATGGCGTTCCACTTCCCGGTCATGCCGCGCATGTTCATGGGCATCCGCATGGAGGACCGCTTCCCCATCGTCGAGATCCTGCGCCAGACGCCGCCGATACCGGAGAACTGCCAGTGGGCTCTCTTCCTGCGCAACCACGACGAGCTGACGCTGGAGATGGTGACGGACGAAGAGCGCGACTATATGAACCGCGTCTACGGGCAGGACCCGGAGATGCGGATCAACCTGGGCATCCGCCGCCGCCTGGCACCGCTGCTGCGCAACAACCGCCGCCAGATGGAGTTGATGAAGGCGCTCCTCTTCTCCATGCCGGGTACGCCCGTCATCTACTACGGCGATGAGATCGCCATGGGCGATAACGTCTACCTGGGCGACCGCAACGGCGTCCGCACACCGATGCAGTGGAACGCCGACCGCAACGCCGGGTTCTCCCGGGCTAACCCGCAGCGGCTCTACCTGCCGGTGATTATCGACCCGGAGTACCACTACGAGTCAGTCAACGTGGAGGCGCAGCAGAACAACCCGCACTTCTTCCTCTGGTGGATGAAGCGACTGCTGGCCATGCGCAAGCGCTACCACGCCTTCGGTCGCGGCGATATCCGCTTCCTCTATCCGGAGAACCGCAAGGTGTTGGCTTTCGTGCGCAACTACCGCGACGAGCACGTCCTGGTGGTGGCCAACCTCTCACGCTTCGTGCAGGCGGTGCAGATCGACCTCTCGGCCTACGCCGGGCGGACGCCTGTGGAGTTGTTTGGCCACACGGAGTTCCCCGCCATCAGCGAGGCCCCGTACTTCCTCTCGCTCGGCCCACACGCCTTCTACTGGTTCGCCCTGCAGCCCGCCAAGGTTGAGGCTCAGCCCGTACCGGCCGGGGGCGATGCGCAGTGGCCGCGGCTCTCGGCGCCTCTGGGCTGGACTTCGCTGCTGGACCCGGCGGGCCGGCCTGCCCTGGACGCGGTGCTGCCGCAGTACCTGGCGGGCGCACGCTGGTTCGGCGGCAAGGCCCGTCCGATCCGCGGGGCCAACGTCCGCGAGGTGCTGGCGTTTGGCCTGGGCAGGCGTCCCCAATACCACCTGGCCTTCATCGAGGTCGATTACTTCCAGGGAGAGTCGGAAACGTATCTACTGCCTCTGGCCATCGCGACCGGCGAGCGGGCCGCGGCCCTGCAGCACGACTCCGCCGGTGCCATCGTCGCCCGGTTACTCAGCGAGGAATCGGCCGGCGACTCGCTGCTGATCGATGCCACCTGGGACCGTGACTTCGAGGCCCAGCTGCTGGAGGCGATCATGCGCCGGCGCAGCTTCCGCAGCGACGGCTGGGAATTGCGCGCCACCCCAAACGCAATCGGGCGGCAGGTTTGGGAGTCGCATCGGGAAGAACTCGAACCCGCAATCATGCGCGGCGAGCAGAGCAACACCTCCATCAATTACGGCAGTCGCCTGATCCTCAAGCTCTTCCGCCGCCTGGACGAGGGCGTCAACCCGGACCTGGAGATCTCGCGCTACTTGACGGAGCGTTCGCACCTGTCCAACGTGCCCGCTTTCGCCGGTTCGCTCGAGCTCTACCGCTCGCGGCGTGAGCCGATGACCGTCGGCATGCTGCAACGCTACGTCCGCAACGAGGGCGATGCCTGGCAGTACACGCTCGATGAGCTGAGCCGCTACTTCGAGACGGTGCTGACCCATCGTGAGCGGCCCGCTCCGGATATTCCACGCAACAGCTTGTTGGAGCTGACGCAGGTGGAGCCTCCCGAGGACGTGGCGGACCTCATTGGGCCGTACTTGGAGTCCGCGCGGCTGCTGGGACGGCGCACGGGGGAGCTGCACATCGCCTTCGCCTCCGCTCTTGACCACCCGGCCTTCGCCGCCGAGCCTTTCACGCCGTACTACCAGCGCTCACTCTACCAGGGCGCCCGCAGCCTGACCGCGCAGACGTTCCAAACGTTGCGCTCGCAATTGCCGAGGCTTCACGACCAGGCCCGCCGCCTCGGCGAGGATATCGTCGCGCGCGAGGACGAGATCCTCCATCGCTTCCAGGCGATCACCTCGCAGCCAATCAAGGCGATGCGGCTGCGCTGTCACGGCGACTACCACCTTGGGCAGGCGCTCTACACCGGTAATGACTTCGTGATCATCGACTTCGAGGGTGAGCCGGCCCGCCCCCTGAGTGAGCGCCGCATCAAGCGCTCCCCGCTGCGGGACGTCGCCGGCATGATCCGCAGTTTCCACTACGCGGCCAACTCCGCGCTAATGGGCCGCGCCGCGGGGCAGGTGGTGCGCAAGGAAGACCAGGAAGTGCTGGAGCCCTGGGCGACAGCCTGGCAGCTCTGGGTCAGCGTCCGCTTCCTGGGCGCCTATCTGGAGACTGCGCGCAGCGTTCCCTTCCTGCCGGAAGAACCATCGCAGCTGAAGCTGCTGCTTAACTTCCTGCTGCTGGACAAGGCAATCTACGAGCTAGGCTATGAGCTGAACAACCGCCCGGACTGGGTCTCCATCCCGCTCAACGGTCTTCGCTACCTGCTGGAAACCCCAACGGAAGAGAATGCCTGAACCCCTGCGAGGGCTGGCGCAACTGGCCCGCCTCAGCGGCGTCCAGACCGCCTACCAGGACACCGAGGGAAGAAGGCACGTCGCCTCCAGCCGGACGCTCCTCAGCGTACTGCGGGCGCTTGGCCTAGACGTGAGCGGACCGGCGGACGTCGCCCGTGAGCTGCGCCGCCTGCGACAGGAGCGCTGGCGGCGGCTAATCGAGCCGGTATCCCTGGCCTGGGACGGCGCCGCGCAGCCACTAACCTTGCGACTGCCGGCGAGTGCCGGTGGCAAGGTCGCCGTCTATGTCCGCCCGGAGGAAGGCGCCGGCGAACAAGCGATCAGCGTCGGCCTTGCCGGTCTGGAGGAGCGGGCCTCGGCGGAGGTCGAAGGTGTGCGCTACGTGGAACGCGCCTTGCCTTTGCCGTGGGCGCTGCCATCCGGCTACCACCGGCTAGAGGTTGAGGCCGGACGGCAGCGCGCTGAGGCGCTCCTTATCTCGGCGCCCGGCCGCGTCTTCGCCCGGCCAGGACGCCGCTGGGGAGCGTTTCTCCCTGCCTACGCCCTGCACTCCCACGACAGCTGGGGCGCCGGCAACCTCAGCGACCTGCGTCACGCCGCTGAGTGGACGGGCCGTCTGGGCGGCTCCTTCTTCGGCACGCTGCCGCTCTTGTCCGCCTTCCTGGGAGAGCCGTTTGAGCCCGGCCCCTACCGTCCGGTCAGCCGCCTCTTCTGGAGCGAGTTTTTCCTCGATGTCAACTGCATACCGGAGCTGGCCGAGTGTGCGGACGCACTGAAGACCGTCGCCTCGCCGGAGTTCCAGCGGGAGATCGCGGAGCTGCGTTCGCTGCCACTGGTCGATTACCGGCGGCAAGCGCTGCTGCTGCGTCGCGTGCTGCAGCCGCTTGCCGATTACTTCTTCGCGGAGGAACGGTCGCGCCGGCCGCAGTTCGACCGCTTCCTGGAGGACCGCCCGGAAGCGGTCGACTACGCGCGGTTTCGGGCCGCGACGGAGCGCTCGCCGCAGGGCTGGGCGACGTGGCCAGATCCGCAGCGCCGCGGCGCCATTCAGCCCTCCGATTTCGATCCCGCGGCGGGCCACTACCATCTCTACGTCCAGTGGCTGCTATCGGAGCAGCTTGCCGCTGCTGCCTCGACCGGCGCCGGCCTCTATCTGGATATGCCACTGGGAGTGCACCCGCTCGGCTATGACGTCTGGCGGGAGCAGGACCTCTTCGTGCAGGGCGCCTCCGCCGGCGCGCCCCCGGACGACTTCTTCGCCGGAGGCCAGGACTGGGGCGTGCCGCCGCCGCACCCGCAACGGCTGCGGGAGCAGGGCTATACTTATCTGCGAGACGCCCTGCGCAACCAGATGCGCTACGCTTCCATGCTGCGTATCGACCACGTCATGGGCTTGCACCGTCTCTTCTGGGTGCCGTCCGGCTGCCCGGCCACGGAGGGCGTTTACGTCAGCTACCCGGCGGAAGAGCTCTACGCCATCGTCTGCCTGGAGTCGCAACGAGAGCGGTGCGAGGTGGTGGGCGAGGACCTGGGGACGGTGCCGCGTTACGTCCGCCGCGAAATGTCCCGCCACGGCCTGCTGCGCAGCTACGTTCTCCAATTCTCGCTGCATGGCGATCGTCAGCAGGCTA